>NZ_JAILWC010000004.1 GCF_025699125.1 Nitrosopumilus sp.
AAGAAAAAGGTGGTAAAGAGAAAACCAGCTAGAAAGAGCATAGCAAAGAAAAAGGTGGTAAAGAGAAAACCAGCTAGAAAGAGCATAGCAAAGAAAAAGGTGGTAAAGAGAAAACCAGCTAGAAAGACAAGTAAATCCAAAAGAAAAACAATCAAGCGGAGATAATCCAAACTAGTGAAAATCACGAAGTAATTGTATCAACTAATTAGGCTCAAAAGAAGTATAGAATCCAATAATCATCATTTAATACAAATTTCTCTGCAAGATATTCGGATTCAATGAGGCTAAATTATTTAACGAATTTATGTCCAAATCAAGATGAACATACATGAGTAATTTAGACCCTGTTTTATCAAAGGCATGTAGTGAAATTACTCAAAATATTCTAACAATTAATGACCCGAGCAAAAAACAAGTCAAAGAAGAAATCATAAAAATTTGTACAAAATATGCATTGGATAGAATTCCTCGAAATTATGAAATCCTATCAATGGCAAAAGAATCAGATTTTAACAAATTACGAAAAGTATTACTAAGAAAACCCGCAAAGACTGCCTCAGGTGTTGCAGTAGTTGCATTAATGCCAAAACCATATGCATGCCCACATGGCAGATGCACTTATTGTCCAGGTGGAATAGAATACAACTCTCCAAATAGTTATACGGGTAAAGAACCATCATCACTTAATGCAATAGAAAATCAATTTGATCCAAAATTGCAAATTACGTCAAAAATTAAAAAATTAATTGCATTTGGACACGAACCTTCTAAAATGGAAGTAGTAATTGTAGGAGGAACATTTCTATTTATGCCAAAAGACTATCAGGAGAATTTTATTAAATCATGTTATGATGCATTAAATGGAATTGATTCGAAAAATTTACAGGAGGCCAAATCAAATAATGAACATGCTACAATAAGAAATGTAGGATTCACAATTGAAACAAAACCAGATTATTGTAAAAAAGAACATGTTGATTTAATGCTAAACTACGGAATCACTAGAATAGAGATAGGGGTACAATCATTACAAGAAAGAGTTTACAAAAGGGTTAACAGAGGACATAATTACAATGATGTTGTAACATCATTTCAAATTTCAAAAGACGCAGGTTATAAAATTGTGGCACATATGATGCCAGGATTACCCACAATGACTCCAGAAGGAGACATTGCAGATTTTAAAAAATTATTTGCAGATGCACATCTACGTCCTGACATGTTGAAAATTTATCCATCATTAGTTATTGAAAACACTCCACTGTATGAAGAATACAAGCAAGGAAAATACATCCCATATTCGGATGAAGATATGATCAAAGTGTTAACCGAAGTCAAAAAGAATGTTCCAAAATGGGTAAGAATTATGAGAATTCAAAGAGAAATTTCTCCAAATGAAATCATTGCAGGACCAAAATCAGGAAATCTTAGACAGATAGTTCATCAAAATTTAGCAAAGCAAGGACTGGTATGCAAATGCATCAGATGCAGAGAAGCAGGACTGTCCAATAAGAAATCAGACCCAAATGATGTAAAATTAAAGAGAATCAACTATGATTCATCCGGGGGAAAAGAAGTTTTCTTGTCATATGAGGATAAAAACGAATCAATCTATGGATTTTTGAGATTAAGAAAGCCCAGTGATGATGCCCATAGAGATGAAGTAGGAAAAGATAGTTGCATAGTAAGAGAAATTCATGTTTATGGAAAATCATTGAAGCTTGGAGAAAAAGAAGAAAACGAAATACAACATTCAGGACTAGGAAAAAATTTGATGAATGAAGCTGAAAAAATATCTAAAGAAGAGTTTGATGCAAAAAAAATTCTAGTAATTAGTGCAGTTGGCACACGAGAGTATTATCAAAAGTTAGAGTATTCATTATATGGACCATACATGTCCAAGACATTAAATTAGTGAAAAAGATGTCTGAGCAAGAAATTATCGGTAAAGGAACGTGGATTGACAAGCTAGCTTGGGAACTTATTGAACGTGAAAAAACTCTTGGAAGAAATTTAGATCTTATTAGAGTAGAAAGTGGTCTGGGGGCATCAGGTGTTCCACATATTGGAAGTTTAGGGGATGCGGTAAGAGCATACGGTGTAAAACTAGCATTAGAGAATTTTGGTTACAAGTCAGAATTGATTGCATATTCGGATGATCTAGATGGTTTACGAAAAATACCAGAGGGGTTTCCTGACTCTCTTGAAGAGCATTTAGCAAAACCAGTTTCATTGATCCCTGATCCTTATGGATGTCATGATTCGTATGGAATGCACATGAGCAGTATTCTTTTAGACGGGTTAGATAAAGTTGGAATAAAATATGAATTTAGAAGAGCAATAGACACATACAAGAAAGGATTGCTTCAAGAACAAATTCATACTATTCTGCAAAACAGTGTAAAAATTGGAGAGAAAATTTCAGAACTTGTAGGACAAGAAAAATATCAAAAATATCTCCCATACTTTCCAGTTTGTGCAAATTGCAATTGCCTCTATACAGCTGAGGCCACAGAGTACATTACAGATGAAAAAAAAGTAAAGTATCATTGTCATGACGCAGAAATTGGATCAAAGATGATCAAAGGTTGTGATCATCATGGAGAGGCAGACATCACAAAAGATCTTGGCAAATTAGCTTGGAAAGTAGAGTTTGCAGCAAGATGGGCAGCATTTGACATCAGATTTGAAGCATATGGAAAAGACATTATGGATTCAGTGAAGGTAAATGATTGGGTGGCTGATGAGATTCTAGGATTCCCACATCCACATCATGTAAAATATGAAATGTTCTTAGATAAGGGCGGAAAGAAAATTTCAAAATCACTTGGAAATGTCATTACTGCACAAAAATGGTTAGAGTTCGGTAGTCCAAAATCAATTCTGTTATTACTATACAAAAGAATTACAGGTGCACGTGAATTGGGATTTGAAGATATTCCATCTTTAATGGCAGAGTATAACGAATTAGAAGACATTTACTTTGGACGAATCAAAGTAGACAATCAAGCAAAACTAGTAAAATCAAAAGGACTCTATGAATATGTAAATTTACTCAATCCCCCCAAACAATCAAGCACTCATGTTAACTATAGATTATTAGTTGAACTAGCAAAAATATTCAAAGAAAATAGAGGTGAGCGAGTAATGAAAAAATTACTAGATTACGGAGTAATTAAAAATCCAGAATCAGATGTGGAAGAACTAATCGAACTTGCAGGAAATTATTCAAATGAATTTGATAAACAAGAAAAAACACAAGTTGATCTAGATGATTCTGCAAAAAAAGCACTAAAGATGCTAGTAGATAGACTCGGTGACGAAGATGAACCCGAAGACATTCAAAATACAATATACCAAATTGCAAAATCAAATGATGTGCAACCAAAAGATTTTTTTAAAATACTATATCAAATAATTCTCGGAACATCTAGAGGACCAAAAATAGGACCATTCATCTCAGACATTGGAAGAAAGCAAGTTGCAAAAACACTTTCAGAGTATGTATAATTATGGTACACGGAGAACATAACAAAACACGAAACAACGGTGGGTTTGCCATGATAATTTTTGGGGCATTACTGTTATTTCTTGCACCAAATATCTATCCAGAAATGCCGGAATTAGGCACAACTTCCTTGTTTGTGGGAATGATTATTGGAGGGATTGGATTTTACTTGAAATTTTTCAGAAATCGTACTAAAGGATAAAGAAACGTTCATCTTTTGGAAAAAACGACATAATAACAATGGGGCTTTTTGGTAAGAAAAAAGAAGAAGCAGAGACAGTATCTCAAAATAGTGAAGAGTATGTGCTAAAAGAAGAACTCGAAGCAGAAGTTGAAAAACTGCAAGAAGAATTTAGAGCAAAACAAGGTCAACTAGACGAAATTACTCAAAAAATTAAATCAGTAAAAGAAGAATACGACGCCACAGTTGGCAATTTAATGCTAGTCAAAAAAGAGCTCAATCAAAAAAAGATGGAGCACGACATTATTCAAAGGGAATGCAAAGAGATGGAAGCGAGAATCAAAAATGCGGAAAAAATTAAAGATTCAAAATCAATTGAAGAGTTCAAGCAAACAGAAGAGAATTTAGCAAAATTAAAGCGAGAACTAGAAGAATTTACAGAAAAACAAAAGGAGTTAAAAGAAGAAATTGAGCAGAGCAAATCAGATTTACATAACATTAGAAAACAGCAAATAGATACTCAAAAAGAGCTTGATGAAGCAAATTCAAGACTTTATAATGCAAAAGAAGAGTTAAACAAAAAAGATCAGTTTCAAGATATAGATGTACTCACTCCTAAAGAAAAAGAATTCATTGCAGGTGAAAAATCAAATGAGAAAAGTTCTGCAGGAATTATCGAAGCTGCAAGCGCAGTAGTCGGTTCATTAAAATCAAAACTAAGTATGACTGAAAAAGAGTTAGAAACAGTCCAATTGCTTTTGGAAAAAGAAAGAGAAGAACACCAAGTGACAAAAAAAGAGCTTGATGAAATCAAGACATCATCTAAAAAACTAGAAGAGTCATAGACTCTCAAAATGTTTTTTCCATTTTGATTTAATTTCTTGCTCAGATATACCCATATCATAAAGAGGAGATGTCACTTCAGAGACAGATGTAACATCAACTAGCACAATTGAATTAATTGGACTCTTGACACCATTTTTTCTATAATGATTGAAAATTTTCTCAAATTCAAGCTTTTCTTGGAGGATTTTAGCCTTACCCCTAAACAAGTACCCCTTTCGTAAAAGAGGATCAATTACATTAATCTCAATATTAGGATTGGATTGTAAATTTTTTATAGTATCAGGCGAGCGAATGTTAGCAAATGCCAATGTATCCTTAGTCCATCCAATTATGGTGCCCTTTGGCGAAAGATTTGGAGAACCATCAGAATTGACAGTTGCAACATACCCAAGCTTTTGCAGATCTAAAAATTCCTTGATTTCCTGAGTAATCATAGAAATAATTTAAGTAGATTACTATAATGTATTTTGGCGATTATCTCATTACTTCTGCCATATACTGGGAAAAGAAGAAAAATGAAATCCCTCCTCCAATAATTGCAACCCAAGCAACTATCTGCTTAATTTTAGACACATTATAGAAATTTTCAAACTCACTATTGAATCTAATTGAATTTTATTGAGACAATTTAATTAAACTGCAAGCAAAATAACAACATTGGCAAGCATCAAAGACATTGGGAAATTTTTTCTATTCATTGTTGGGGGATTAGTAGCAATTATTGTTGGTTCTTTTATGATTAGAGGAACTATGCATATGTGGGATAATCCAGATAAGGAAAAATCAAAAAATGAGGAAAAGGACTAAAAAGCAAGCATTATCAAATTATTTTAGAATTGTTTCATGAATCATCAATTAGAAAATCATTAGACGAATATATTAAAAGAAGAATTTTAGAAATACCAACTGAAGTCAAACAAACATTTCCAAATATCAAACAAATTTGGAAATGTAGTGATGAATTTAATTTTCTTTACGGATATTATATTGGAAAAATTGAGGAAGGAGCGTTACGTTATTTATTAAAGGCAACTCGGGCATCAGTTGGAGGGTATGTGGATACTTTTGAGATCAGAGGGATTATTGAAACACATAAAATGGAATTACATGATGTAATAAAATCTGCAATCAATTAGTGAAGTAGAAATAGGCCATCGCTCATACAATAGCATGGTAGGACCACAAGACGGAGGATTTGGATTTGACCAATCTAAAAAATACACAACAGTTGAAAATATTGAAGAGGTTTGTGTTCAATGTCAAGCAGGACAGCACAAAAAATGTCTAAAAAAATCAAAAGAACAGGAAATTTGTGAATGCGAGCATTGTATGATTTACGGTTAGATAATACAAGTTAATCCATTAAAACATTAAAAATCAACATGAATTGTAATAACAAGAAATCAGGATGTTATCATGACAATGCCATACATGAAGATGGAAATGGTAAATGTCTAGTTAGAGGATGCAAGTGTGGAAAATTTCAAGATTAAAGATTTACTAATTTGTTTTCAAGTTCTTTGATTTCTTTTTGATATGAATCGGAGATATTTTGTACAAACTCTTTGTGTGCGGAAATGATCGAGTTTAATGCATTATGATAATTTGGGTGTCCTTTTTTAAGAACATCACATGATTCTAGAGATGTTATATGGCCGGTAACTGTTGCCATTGCACCTTTTTGATTAAATTGCACTATTCCGCCAAACGCCTCAATTAGCATGTACGCACATTCTGCTTTACATTTGTAAGTAACTCTGCCAGTTTCAGTATTGAATAGTTGTGTGATTCCACCTGGTTTTCTAGTAACTATAACGCTCATAAATTGATTTGAAATGAAGAGATATTAATTATTTTAGAAAATTTATGCCGCAGGATCAGTTTGTGGTTGTGCTGCTTGTGTTGCAAGATATTTGTCAATTTCATTAATTCCTAACTTGTCTCTTCCTAAAAGATCAAACTTTTGCAGAATTGTTTCAAACTTTGTTTCTTCTTGAACTTGTTCATTTACAAACCATTCTAGAAATGCATATGTAGAGTGATCTTTTTCCTTTTGTGCAATCTCAACCATTTTATGAATTGCAGCAGTAACTATTTGCTCATTTTTAAGTGCGCTTTTGATTAATCCTTCAAGGGATTTGTAAGAACTAACTGGAGCTTTGATTGCAGGAATTGTTGCAACAGCACCTAAAGCATTAAGAAAATGAACTAATTTGAGCATATGAGTTCTCTCCTCATCAGATTGTGCGTAAAAATAATTTGCCGCTCCTTGATATCCTGTTACTTCACACCAAGAGGCCATTGCAAGATAGCTGTTTGATGCAGAAGCCTCAAGGGTGACTTGATCATCAAGTGCTTTTTTCATTTTAGGAGAAAGTTTCATGATGTACAATTATAGATTATTTGTTTGTGTTAAAAAAACTTACTAAAACTAAGAGAATTAGGAGAAATAAATGTGTAAAATGGTTCCTTCAGATCACTAATTTGTATTGTTTTTAACCCATTCTGGAATTGAATAATAAGGGAACAATGGAGAGTGGGACACACAGGATCATAGAATATAGAAATTGTGAGAAGTTTTTTTATAATCATTGTAAGAATTTCATCAATACAAAGAATACTGCAAACCCACTCAGGAAAATAATCCCTGTAAAACTTAGAATTTTTAATAAAATCGATGGTTGTTGTTCTTTCTCAAGATATTTTCCTGTAACTAATCTAAAATTAAAAATTGCAATTATTGGGGCAATTACAAAAGACAGTACAGTTGCAAAATCAACTAATTCTTTGAGATTATTCCCAAATTGAAATATCACTACAAGTGAACCAACAGATATCACAACTAAGAAAATCACATAAAATGTACGAAATTTTGTACGTATTGTGTTCTCTTTTTTTGTAAAAATTAACTCCACCGTTCTCTGCAACGACCTTGAATATCCATCAAACACTGCAATGATCGTCCCAAACATTACAGTAAATGCAGAAGATGCAATTATGATATAACTCCAATCACCAATAGTTTCAGTATATAGTGTTACAACTTTGTTTGCAAAATCAGAATTGTTGTTTGGCAGTTCCTCACCAGATCCGTAGAAAATAAAAGTTCCAAGAACAATAAACATCACTGCAAGAATTCCAGTAATCAGATATGCTAATCGAAATTCGAGTAAAGTTTCTTTTAATTTTGGTTTATAGTTTGTTTGTTTCATTCTTTCCAATGTCCATAAACTATTCCAGCTTGAAAGATCTACTGCCGTAGGCATCCATCCCATCAATGCAAGTAAGAAGAAGATCCCAGCAATATCCCATAGTTCTTTTGGTTCAAATCCAGATATTTGTTCTGTTGGACCATTATACAATGCAAATAAGAATGCAGAAAGAGTAGATATGAGCAAAACAATTGCAATCATTTTAATCAAACTATCAAGAACATGGTATTTTCCAATGGCCAATATTCCAACACACACTGCAAATAAAATTACTACAGTCCATTCTCCAATAAAATCAACATCAAACAGATTCTCAAAAAATCCAGCAGTTACAAACCCTACAGCACCAGTAACAAAAAACATTGACGATATAGTTAGTAGAAAATATAACAGCAAAGCAGGTTTGCCAAGTTTCTTGTAGCCATCAATTATACTAGTTTGAGTAGAATTTGCATAACGAGAACCATATTCAAAGAAAGGATACTTCATCAACATCACCAATACAACAAATCCCAACATCATTAAGCCAAAATCAGCGCCAGCCCTTGTAGATTGCACCAAATGAGACACACCAATTGCAGTACATGCAAACAAAATTCCAGGACCTGCAGTCTTTGAAAAAGATGAAAATTTTCCACCCAACATAATAAGTGATTTAAAAAGATGAATATAATTGAGAATCTAAAAAATGAGCAACAAAAAATTAGAATTAAATATAAGAAATAATTAGTTTAGCCATGTTATTTGGAGTTTTCGCAATTCACAGTCCTGAATCATGTCCCATGAATAACGATTCAAGCAGAAAAATGTTCATCCAAGTTCAGAAAAAAATAGAAGAAAACTCTGAGAAGTTTAAAATATCAAAAATTATTGGATTTTACATGTCAGTTTTGGAACATGAATGGATAATTATTTTAGATGCAGACAATTCACATGATATTGAAAAGTTATGTATTGAAGTTGGCATTTCATCAGTTAGTACTGTAAAGATAGTTCCAATAAATACATATTCAGACGCAATTAAAAAAATGCAATAATAAAAATTAAATTTAGAAAATTATTTTTCAAATAAATAACAATCCATTGTATGATCATTAATCATTCCTACAGCCTGCATCAAAGCATAACAAATTGTGGGTCCAACAAATGTAAATCCATGCTTTTTCATATCCAAACTTATTTTCTTAGAAAGAGAGGTTGATGAGGGTAATTCAGATGATTTTTTAAATCTATTTTTAATTGGGGTGTGATTTACAAAATCCCACAGATAATTGTCAAAGGAACCAAATTCTATCTGAATCTTGAGAAACTGTTTTGCATTATTAATGGCAGAATTAATTTTGAGTTTATTTCGTATTATGGACTCATCTTTGAGTAGTTTCTCGATGTGTTTTTTGTCATATCTGGAAACTTTGAGAGCATTAAAATCTGAAAACGCCTTTCTATAGCCATCTCTACGCTTGAGAATAGTAGTCCAAGATAGACCAGCTTGTGCTCCTTCCAATATTAGAAACTCAAATAATTTCTGATCATCATGTTGCGGTTTTCCCCATTCCTTATCATGATAAGTAATGTTGGGCTCATCTTGTGCCCATTCGCATCTATTCATAATTTGAGTAAGAGTTAACACAAAATATTAGTTATCACATAAAATTTTGTGAAACTAAATCAGCAATTACTCCAAATTAATAGGAGTTTCATAATTTGTTTTGTTGTTTCTGCATCACTTTCAGCAGTTGTATCTCAGTTATTATCAGATTACGACAATTATCTAAACACTACAATCACCATAGTCATAGGATATATCATATACTTTGGAATTTTTTCTAGTTTGTTTTACTGGAACAATATTGAAAGATATAGAGGAATGGAATCGAATTTAATTAAAAAAGAATTATTTGCATTAATCACATCATTTGGATTAGGCGAGATAATATATCTCGGAATAAGATGGCCAACACTATATTATTTCCTTGAACTAGGGATTGAACCGTATATAGCATCTGTCATTTCGGAAATAATTGCAACTGCCTGTTATATGACATCAATCACAGTATTTCTTAGAAAGACTAAGACGTTTTAGTTATTTTGCTAGTTGTGTAACTAAATCAGTTGATGTAACTATACCAACTATTTTGCCATTATCGGTAACTGCAAGTTTTCTAATTTTTTTACTAGTCATTCTTTCTGCAGCTGCAGATAATGGTTCGTTGTGATTAATTGTAATCAGTGGAGAAGACATTATATTTTTAGCTGGAGTGTCAAGGGACAGACCATTTGCTGCAATTTTTGTTGCAAAATCTCTATCAGTTACAATTCCTACAGGATTGTCATTTTCTTTTACAAATATTGCACCAATTCCTCCTTGTTGCATCATTTTTGCAATTTGTTGTGCAGTGGTTGCAGAATTTACTGTAATCATTGTTCTAGTCATAATATCTTGAACCAGGATGGAATCAGAATTGAAATCTTGTCTGCTCATTACCGAATTACAACGTAATAATATTTAAGAAATTCATAAAGAGAGCAGATTTATTTCAAATTTATTCAAAAAATGCAATAGTTTTACTCAGACATTTCCGGATTCAATAGGAGTACACAGTTCACCAGAAGGATTTACAAAGGCATGATGATGCTCAGATAAAGGATAATTTTACTCTCAATTCCCAACTTATTTAATGAAGACTCAAATGCATATCTCAATTGTGATCCCTTTGTCTGTCTGCAAAGATACCAAGCCAATGAATTGAAGAGAATTCCTCAGTATCAGTAACAAGACGGTCCAAAACAGGCATATCACAAACAAGGCAGTTAATATCAAAACTGAGAAAAAAATAATTTACAAACTAATTATAATTCTATATTTTAGAAAGTATTTTTTTCTTTTTTTCCTGAAATTCTTTCTTGGTGATGATGCCTGCTTTTTGTAAATCTCCTAGTTTTTCCAATAATTCCAGTTCATCAGCAGAGGATGATTTTAGATTCTTTCCTGCATTTATTCCGCTCTTGATTCCAGATGTTGTACCTTTTTTTAATTTTGAACCTAAAATACCACCTTTGTGTGACAATTTTTCACTAATTTCAAATCCTTTTTTCTTTGCCTGTTTGAAAATTTCTTCAGATTTTTGTTTAGTAACATCATCGACAAATTTGTGTTTTTTTGCTATCTTTCCAAATTCTCTTGTTTTTTTATGAGCAAAACGTGCTTGTGTTTTTAGATCTTTGATAATTTCATCTTTAGTTTTACGCTTAAAACGTCTTGTATATTCTTCAATGACTAAGACAGGAAAAGGACTATACTCCACATCTAGATAATATTTGATTATATCATCATCAGGTAGTGTCTTTAGAAATTCTTTGATGGATTTTTCTGATTTTATTTCCATGGCATTATATCAACATATCATCATAAAAGGATTAAAGGTTATTTTTCAATGGCGTGCTGGTCTAAAACCCCAATACAATCATTTAGAACAGCATTATCAGATATTGCCTCAGTCTCTGGTAGATAGAATTCCTGACTCAGTTGTTGATCATACTCTATGAGATCATTTCTGTATGTATGACATGCAGAACGCAGTAATCGCCAAAAGTAGTAACCCTTATTCATTTCAACCCTCATTTGTTCTGATTCAAGTTTTAGAATTTGAGAAAGGTGTTCATAGTCTTCTTTATAACTATCAAATTTTCCCCTAACAATTTTAGGAAGTTCATCATACCAATCTCTACCTTCGTTTGTTCTCTGAACATTTTGAATTTTTTGTAGTTGGTAGGAAACAGAATCATCCAACATATTTAGAACATCACTTGTTTCAAGTAGTTTCAATAATTCTGAATTTATCATAGAATTCCTTCAATAGATACAAAATTAAGCGTTTGGGAAATACATTTTGATTTTGGGGAAAAATTATTCATCATAACAAAAAGGCTAAAGCCCTAACAATGTCTGTTTTGCTGATGATCCCAATAATATTTCCGTGTACAGATAAGACTGCCACGCCATTGATATTTTTCTCTAAAATCAACTTTGCTGCTTTTATCAAATCATCATCATAATTTACAGAAACAATATTTTTGGTCATAATTTCATTAATTTGTGTGCTGCCCCCAAATCCAGATTCAGAAATGAAACCTTTTCTGGGAAATATTACAGATATTAGAGGATCAGTATTATCAAGCACATCTTCTTTATCGCCTAAAGTCAATGCCAAATTGAATAAATCTCTAAATGTCACAATTCCTACAGGAGTTTCTTCATGATCACGAAGGATCACTCGGGAGATTTTTTCATCAACCATTTTCAGCACTACTTTGTACAATGGAGTATCAGAGTATTGCCATGCATAGTAAGGAGACATGTACTCACCGACAATTTTTTGTGAATCTAATTTAGTAAAATACCTAACAAGATCAGTCTTTGTCAAAATTCCAACAACCTCATCATTACTAGTGACAACCAAAGAACCAATTTCATTTGTCATCATTAATTGGGCACACTTATCCATTCCTGTTTTTTCATCAACACTGATTATTTTTTTGATAATTTCTGATAAGGGGATCTCATCAAGTTTTCGTTCAGTAGTATCAGTTAAAAGAAAAATCCCTAAATCCTTTTCAGATACCAAACCATTGATTTTACCATTTTGAGTTACTAATAATCTACTTTTCTTTTCATCAATTATTTTTTTTAGAACATCTGCCAAATTAGATTCATACTTTATAGTTCTAGGCGTATTCATGAAATCTTTTGCGTATTTCAATAATTAGAAAAAATATTCGAGTTATAAATAACTCTAGTTAATTACCATATATGAAAATCAAACTCTAAAAGTTGGGTTTTCCTTTTGACGCTATGATGTTTACAATATCGGTTTTTGTAATTATGCCAACCATCTTTTTACCACGAATTACTGGTAGACCGCTAATTCCATGTCTTATCATGATAATAGCTGCAGTATACACTACATCGTCGGTAGAAACAAAGAAAGGGTTTTTGGTCATAATGTCTTTTGCAGAAAATGTTAGTAAGTAACTAAGTTTGTTTACGTTAAGTTCATTGAGATGTGCATTCCAGAATATTTCAGATCTTTCCTCAGGATCTGTAAACTCGTTGGGCAAATCAAAGGTCTTTGCAGGTACAAAATCACGATATGTTATAATTCCCACAGGAGTTTTGTTTTTTGTTACTATTACCCTATGAATTTGGTTGTTTAACAGAATGCTTTCAACTTCAAAAATGGAATCATTAGGTGATACGGTGATTACTTTTTTGGTCATGATTTTTGATATTGGTAGTGATGCAGTGCTTTGAATTAAAAATGTAGATACAAGATCAGTTTTTGTTACCACTCCAACTAGTTTACCTTTAGAAGTTTTAATTATAATTGAACTTATTCCATGTTTTTGCATAAGTTTTGCGCAATCATAAATTGATGCTTCAGGTTGTAGGGTAATCAAATTTTTTGTCATTATATCACGAATTAGAATTTTTGAAATTGGTTTTTGATTGAAAACAGAAACACTTCTTGAAATGTCTTTCTCAGTAACGATTCCAACTGGTTTTTTATTAAATTCAACCACAAGCCTTCCAATTTTATATCGAAGTAAAATATCTCGTGCACCAAGAATGCTAGTATCAGGAGAAATTGAAATTGGTTGTTTAATGATAGATACCAAGGGTATAGGAATACTTACAAGAACTTTTGGTTGTCTCTTCATCAAAAATGAACATTTATTTTTGTTATATCAATTAGCAATAAAATATCAAAGATGAGAATAGGAATGCTATTTAATTATGAATTAGATTTGGTGAAGATATGAATTCAGAAGAGAATTTAGATCAACAAAGATGCCATAAAATATTGGAATTACCTGAAATAAGATTTGCAGGGTTCTTAGACTATATGGGAAATCTAATAGTAGGAGATTTCAAATCAGGAGTAATTCCGCTCAAAAATGAAAATGAGCGAAAAAAAATGTTTATTGAGGCAGTTCTCAGAATTAGGACTAGACAAGAATTTGACGAGAATTTAGGTCAGGTAGAATATGCCGCAGCTAGAAGGAAGAATGTAGTTACAATGACTATCCCTCTTGAAAAAAAAATATTGTTCATTGCAGCAGAGGCTAATGTAGACATTGATAAGACTGCAAGGAAGATTATAGACATATTATAACAAAAAGAACTTTTAAAAATTTTAATTCATAGTTTCCTCTATTCTCACATTTGAAAATTTAGACGTGACTTTTAATCAGAAGATTTGTAAAAATCAACAACTTGAAAATTACAAAACCAGATACTAATGAAAACACATTGGTTGTAGGATTTCCTAGCAATGGACTTGTAGGCACTTTTTCAATATCATATCTTATTCATTATCTAAAGATGAACCAAATTGAAGAGATCGAAGTACCAGAACTGCCATCAACATTATTTGTAGAAGGGGGAGAAATACTTGGTCCAATCAGAGCATATAGTAAGAAAAATATTTTTGTGATCATTTCGGATGTTCCATTTAATCAATATTTAGCAGAGAGGTTTGCACTTGCAGTTCATGAATTTTGTAAGAAATACGTAATTAAAAAAATTGTAATGATCAGTGGCATGGAAACTATAAATCAACAAAAGGATACATCCAAAATTTATGGCCTAGTATCCCATCCATCATTAGAGAATGTACTTTACAACAATAAGATTATGAAATTTTTAGACGGTTCAATATTTGGAACAGATGCCGCGATAATCTCAGTGTTTAGAAAAACAAAGATTCCAGTACTTGTTTTGTATGCAGAATGTCATCCATTCTTTCCAGATCCTGAAGCATCAATTATGGCAATAGTTACACTTGCAAAGATTCTAGATATTCAAATAGATACAAAAGAGATTCAATCTAGAATAGACAAATTACGTATACAACACAGAAATCTAATGGAACAAACAATTCGTGCATTACAGGAACAGCAAGAAAAACAGACAAGAGCACCACAAATCTACAGGTAATAAAATGAAAAGAAATGATGATGAGTTTAAAATGACACTTTCAACAGTAAATTCAATATTTGATGATATTGAACATAAAATTCTCTCACCACTTTCATGCCTCAGAGAGTTTGACAATCACTGGATGCTAGAGTTTGATTTACCACTTGTAAATAAAAAAGATATCAAAGTTACTTTTGATGGAAATTACATCAATGTTGAGGCCAAACTCAAGGAAAAATATTCTGAAGAAAAATTAGGCAGAATTACAAAGTTTGAATATTTTAAAAAATCAATTTTGTTACCAGGAAGAATCGATTCCAAGAAAACAATTGCAAAATTTCAAAAAGGCAGACTGGAAATAAAAATTTCAAAAAAAGTTGTTGGAAATACCATTAAAATCAACTAGAAGGTAATTTTTAAGAAGATTCAATAATCATTTCACATCTATATTTTCTACATTTTTCCCTAACTTCGGGTCAGAATTGTATTCAATGTAGCAGACTTTTTCACATTACTGATGAAATTGATTTGCTGAAGCATCATATGTATTTGAAATAAGCTTAAACTATGTATGAGATATTTTTTAAAAATAGATGAACAATCATTTTGACAGAAATTTATCGTCATTGGCAGCATGTTTTTTTGTAACATGCTCCATAAATTCGGATTGAACTTCTGACTTAAAATCACACAAAGAACAACTGTAAGTTCTAGTAATGATTGATTTTGCTTTAGAAGCTGCACGAGCAATAAAGATTGTTAAAATAACTGCAATTACTGTAACAACCACAGCATATCCAATCATTGGACCTAGTTGATCAGTAGTTCCAAAGATTTCTTTGAAGAGTGCTTTGATAGCATCATTCCATGCAAGTGCTGCCACCAATCCAAATGCAGCTGCAATAAGGGCAGCAATTTTATCTAAAATTTCAAATTTAATTGATTTTGATTCTTCGGCATCTGTCAAACTATTTCTGAAATTTTATTTTTAAACCAATATTAAAAGATGGATGTTGAACGGACCCGATCGGATTCGAACCGACGACCTATTGCTCCGCAAGCAATCGCACTATCCAAGCTATGCAACGAGTCCAAAGAGTTTTGTAAATTTACGCTTAATTTGGATTGCGATTATCTAGATACTGCAAAAATGTATGGAGTTTCATCTGGTTCATGAAAAGTCCAGACGGTTGGCAAAGAAATTGTTTGGACATACTTTAGATTATTTTTCTCAATCAGAGTACCCCAACCAGCCTTATTTTTTGGATCTGGAGTATATTTTTTAGAATGTGTTCCAGCAAAAACCCAACCAGAATTTTTTCTCAAGTTAGAGATGGAATAAATTTTTTCTAAAACCCCAGAGGACAAAGCAATCCCACCCATCTGTGCAAGACCACCAATGAAGAATATAGGATGTGTTAAATTCAAAGAAAGGTAATCAAACTGGATAGCATCAGCACAAAAAGGACGAAAATCAAGTATTGTAGTCAATTGTTTTTGTAATTCAACTAGCACGTCATCAATTTCTATGCTATATGATTCTAAACCCAAGACTTTAGCACAGAATGCAATCCTTCCATCACCAGATCCAATATCAATCACTTCAGAATACCCAAATTTCTTTGCAAATAATGCACCAATATAGCCAGACATTATCCAAGTAGGGGAAAATGGAGCTCGACTTGAGGAATGCTGAATGCTATTTAGCCAGTATTTGTTAATGTCTCCTTCATACACAATACAATCAGTTTGACCAATTGTTTTCTCAAAGGAATCATAGTAAATAGGATTTTTTGTTGCAAACTCGTGCAATAATTTTAAATCATGAATTTCAATTGGGAATAATTCTGATTTTGATTTAGGGATTATCTCTTGAATTTGACTTCTGCCATCATACATTTTTGAAAATTCTTTTTTTAATTCAACTAGGTTCTTTGCAAGATTTTCAATCATTTAAAAGTCCTTGGTCATATTGTTCAACAAATTCTTTTGTACTCATTTTTTGGCGTAATTCTTCAAATAATTTTGCTTCTGATTCTGTTTCTTCTTTTGATTTTTCTCTATTTCCTAATTGAAGACTTCGTGTATTTTTTTGAATACAAGTTTTAAGATAGTTCATGATTTTTGGATGAATATCAGAATTGAATTTTTCAGAGATTAGTTTTTCAGTTTCATGAATTTTATCCAATAATGATGTATTTCCAGAATGAGTTTTATCTTTAAGCATTGTAATCATAGAAGAGACATTAATTATTTGGTAGTATGTTTCAATTATTTCATTTATAGACAAATTGATTTTTGTGGCATTGTTAATTAGAGTATAGAGTTTTTTTGATTCTGTATCAAACATTTGAGAAATTTCATCAAAAGATGTCATGATAAAAAAATAAATTTTAAATTTTTAAAAATGTTGGGATTATACTTCTTTCTCAGCAGGTTTGACAAATACATAGTTCATGATTAAACCTGCAATGATTCCCCCCAAGATTGGAGCTGCCCAATACAACCAATGGAATTCCCAGAATCCAGAAATTAATGCAGGACCAAATGTTCGCGCAGGATTTACTGATGCACCAGTTAAGGGTACTGCAATTAGGTGAATTAGGAAAACCATACCACCAATTGTAAATCCGTGCCATCCAGGAGATGCTTTCTTGTGAACCGCAACCATGAAAATTACTGTTACTAAGAAGAATGTCAGGATTGCTTCAATTAAAAATCCAGAACTAATGCTGTTATTAATCAAATCACTTGGACCTCCTTGGGTTGCAAAGTTTACTTTGGCACCAAGTTCAGGCAAGATTACCTTTAATGTTGCAGCAGCAGCTATTGCGCCGATTAATTGTGAAATGATATATCCAATTCCATCTGTGATTCCAATTTTTCTTGTAATTATCATAGGAATTGTAACCGCAGGATTGATGTGAGCACCAGAAACATGACCGAATGTATAGACCATCAATGCTATTGCGCCACCGTGACCTAGAGAGATAAACAAAACAGATGTAGTTGTCAGTTCCTCACCAAAAGATGCGATAGCCAAAATTACTGAAAGGGGGCCAAAGAACACTAGACCATAAGTTGCTATTGCCTCAGCAAGATATGCTCTTAGATTAACCATTAAGCAAAAGCCACTTGAGTAACCATATAAAACATTCGGACATGATTTTTGATCTAATTTTGTCAAAAAGTAATTAATTATGGATTAATCCAGCAGAATTATATGATTTCTGAAGGGGACACTATTCCAAAATTTGAGATAAGCGATGCCAATGGCAAAAAAATCAAATCGTCAGATTTTAAAGGTAAAAAACACGTCATATACTTTTATCCAAAAGATTTCACTCCAGGGTGTACTACAGAAGCTGATGAATTTTCAAGAGACTATAAAAAATTCCAAAAGGCAGGTATTGAGATCATAGGGATTAGTCCGGATGATGTAGAATCTCATAAAAAATTCTGTGATAAAATGGGAATCAAATATCCGCTTTTAGCAGATGTAGACAAAGAAGTATCAAAAATGTTTGGCGTATGGGACAAGAAAAAATTTATGGGTAGAGAATACATGGGAGTTATACGAAGTACGTTTCTTGTTGATGAAAAAGGAAAAATTTTCAAAATTTATCCCAAAGTAAAACCAGCTGGACATTCAAAAGAAGTACTAGATGATTTCCTAAATTAAAAATAAAGTAAAAGAAAAGGTTTTAGAAAGATCAAAAACCTTTTGGAAGTGTACCTTTAGAAGATTTTGGTGCTTCAGGTTCGGGTTGTGGTTCAAATCCTTTTGGTAATGCACCACGTTTTGTTTGAGAAGCTGATTGTGCCTTAGCTTCAGCCGCAACGGATTCAAGGTATGCTTGTTCTTGTTCGACTCTTTCTTGTTCTATTCTTTGCAAGTATTCGTTTTCATATTCTTCTAACAGCTCTTTTCTGGATTTGCCTTCATTTCCACCAGAATTGGTTTGTTGCTGAGGAGTTTGTTGGGGTTGCCCCATTCCTTTTGGCAAAGTGCCTTTTGCTGGCTTTGGAGGTTCTGGTGGTGGAGATTGTACTTGTGCAGTAACACCTTCAACACTCATATTGATGCCACTAAATGATCCAAATCTTTTGTCAGCTGGATGATACGCTAATCTTTGTCTTGTTGCAAAGTATTGGTTTGATGGGGCTGTATAACCAGTAACGGTTGCTTTTTGATCATTCCAGTTTCTTGTTGGAACTTTTCCTACAGGAGCAGTTAGTCTAACATAGTATCTGTTAGGTGCTGGAGAATAACCTGTTACTTTAGCTCGGTACTGATGGAAATCAGTCATTGGAGCAGTATAGTATGCATTCTCTAAAGCATCTTGTACTGTTGCAGGAGGTTGAGATGTTGTTTCAGCTGGTTTTGGGGCGTCCTGTGGTTTAGGAGCTTCTGCTGGTTTTTCAAATCCTTTTGGTAGAGTACCTTTAGGTTTAGTTGTTGCAGCAGGTTTTTCAGCTGGTTTTGTTTCAGCGGGTTTAGCTTCTGCTGGTTTTGCTTCAGCAGGCTTAGTTTCAGCTGGTTTTGGTGCTGGTTTGGCTTCAAGTTGTGTAGATAATTTTGTTAATTTTGCTTCAAGTTCTGCTATTTTGTCTTCTAGATCTTTTTTCGTACTTGCTTTACGTTTTGCTGCCATTCCTTACACTAAATAGAGCATTGTTTATTTACATTTTGATCAGTCTCATATTTTTGGTCAAATAAATTTGTAAAATCAAACAATAATTTGTAAAAATTTCAAATGTTTTGAAATATAGTTTTGTTATGATCGTTAGGCAAATTAATCAGGCTCCCAAAAATGCATTATATACATACAATTGTTGCATCTCCACAGATGTACATGAATTCCATTTTTGGTATCAGCAACATATTTTCCGTCTTCCATCTTGGTAACCCTTGGCAAATAATTCAATTCTTCATTTTCAAGCCATTCATTTTGTTGACAGTTAGGACATACAATTTTTGGAGGCATGTTCAATATAGAAAATAATCAAAAATGAACATTACTATTAAAAATAGAAAATAAAGGAATGATTGAATTAGAAACCTTTTGGAAGTGTACCTCTTTTAGACTTTGGAGGTTCTGGTGGTGGAGATTGTACTTGTGCAGTAACACCTTCAACACTCATATTGATGCCACTAAATGATCCAAATCTTTTGTCAGCTGGATGATACGCTAATCTTTGTCTTGTTGCAAAGTATTGGTTTGATGGGGCTGTATAACCAGTAACGGTTGCTTTTTGATCATTCCAGTTTCTTGTTGGAACTTTTCCTACAGGAGCAGTTAGTCTAACATAGTATCTGTTAGGTGCTGGAGAATAACCTGTTACTTTAGCTCGGTACTGATGGAAATCAGTCATTGGAGCAGTATAGTATGCATTCTCTAAAGCATCTTGTACTGTTGCAGGAGGTTGAGATGTTGTTTCAGCTGGTTTTGGGGCGTCCTGTGGTTTAGGAGCTTCTGCTGGTTTTTCAAATCCTTTTGGTAGAGTACCTTTAGGTTTAGTTGTTGCAGCAGGTTTTTCAGCTGGTTTTGTTTCAGCGGGTTTAGCTTCTGCTGGTTTTGCTTCAGCAGGCTTAGTTTCAGCTGGTTTTGGTGCTGGTTTGGCTTCAAGTTGTGTAGAAAGTTGATTTAGTTTTGCTTCTAATTCGGCAATCTTGTTTTCAAGATCTTGCTTTGTTTGCTTCTTAGCAGCTGCCATAGTTGGGATGAACTATCTGGGGTTTATGTACATTTGGGTTGATTACCTCAACCGAAGTTGATCAAGTTTTATATGCACTAAGAGAGTAATTGAGGTAATGGATGACTTTGAAAAAGAATTTCCGGAATTTGATTGGAAAAATATTCCAGCATACAAGCATCCAGGAGGAAAAGATTGCCCATGCCCAAAGCATGAATATATTCGAGAGCAGATCAATTTTACAAAGCAAGTAAATGAGAAAGGTAAAGAACCATCCAAAGTGACACTAAAGTTCTGTCCAGATCATTATAGAGTATACATGAACGAGGTAATTCCTGCAATGCCATTAAAATACAAAATTTTGACAAAAATTGCTCTAAAACTGGGGGCAATTCAGGTGGAGCAGTTAAAGTATATGGAGTCAGAATTATGCTTTTACTGTAAATTTGGATCCGGAGGTCATGATAGAAAGAACGAACTTCCACCAATGTAATCATTCAAGACTCAGAAGAATTTTTGGTTTGTTTGGCGTGTCATGATGGCATAGTTTTCCACATAAAGGACATTTTTTTCTGTCAAGAAAAATACATTGACAAATATGAGAAACAAGGTATGATTTTGCAGGGGTGTTTGGTTCACCAGTTCCGTTACAAAATGGACAGTCAGTTCCAAGTAATTCTATGATTCCATCACCTTTGCAAACAGCACATTTCTCATCAGCCAATATTGATTTTCCTGCCAATATGAATTCAAATACGTGTGTTAAAAGAATTTCAAGAAAATTCTGATTTGTATAAATCCAGTTAAGCTTATACTTGAACTAACTTCAAAGTTATTGTGGTAATAAAAGATATTCGGGAGTTCATTTCAGAACTAGAAAAACATGGAGAGTTAAAGAGAGTTAAAGTTCAAGTTGACACGGATTTAGAAATTGCAGAAATTCTAAGAAGAGAAATGTATTCCAATGGCTCTGCAATTCTTTTTGAAAATGTAAAAGGATTTGACATACCAGTTTTAGGAAATGCATTTGGTTCAATGAAAAGGTTAGAGATAGGATTGGAAATGACAGATTTTACTGAAATTGGTCAACGTATTGCAGATATGACAAAGATGGACATACCATCAGGGATACTAAACAAAATTAAAAAACTTCCAGAACTCTCAAAGATGACAGCATCATTTCCTAAATTAGAAACAAATGGACCAGTAACAGAAATTACATCGAGTAATGCATCTTTTGATGATTTACCAATTCTAAAATCATGGCCAAATGATGCGGGAAGATTTATCACTTTAGGATTGATTGCAACCAAACATCCTGAAACAGGTGTGAGAAATCTTGGAGTATACAGAATGCAAATAATTGACAAAACACATGCATCCATGCATTGGCAAAAACATAAGAGAGGAGCTCATCATGGGGATATTTCAAAAGACAGAGGAGAGAAAATCCCAACTGCGATAATTATTGGTGGAGAGCCTGCAACAATATTTTCATCTATTGCCCCAGTTCCAGAAGGACTTGACAAATATTTGTTTGCAGGAATTACAAGGAAAGAAGGAATCAAAACTGTAAAATGCAAAACAATTGATTTAGATGTTCCAGCGAATGCAGAGATTGTTTTAGAAGGATACGTCGATCCTGCAGATATTAGAGATGAAGGACCATTTGGGGATCATACTGGATATTATACTCCAGTTGAACCATATCCAACATTTACACTGACTGGAATTATGAGAAGAAAAGATCCAATTTATGTAACAACAGTAGTTGGAAAACCAATTCTAGAGGATGCATACATTGGAAAAGTAATTGAAAGATCATTTTTGCCATTAATACAAATGTTCCATCCGGAAGTGATTGATTTTAGCATGCCAGCTGCAGGATGGTTCCAAGGATTTGCAATAATTTCAATAAAAAAGAGATATCCAGGTCAAGCAAAGAAAGTGATGATGGGATTATGGGGCATGGGACAGTTATCATTAACGAAAATGTTTGTAGTAGTAGATGAAGACATCAATGTTCATGACATCAATGATGTGATTTGGGCAATTACTACAAGGGCCGATGCTGCAAGAGATACTATGATTATCAATAATACACCAACGGATACACTAGATCCCGCATCACCTCTAATCAATCTAGGTTCAAAGATGGGAATTGATGCAACTCAAAAAACAAGAGATGAAGGATATGAAAGAGAGATTCAGCAACTAGTAAAAGTTGATGATAAAACAAAGAGTCTAGTAGATACCAAATGGTCCGAGTATGGACTATAAAGTAACAGGATTATAGAAATTATCTCGTTCTTCGACATCATACCCAATCTGATGAATTGCATCAATGATTATTTTATCAGTTAGTTCAGTTGAGCGTGCACCGGTACATGAGACTACCTCTTCACCAATTAGAGTTCCACCAAAATCATCAGCACCATACTGTAAAGCAAGTTGTGCCATACCAACACCATTTGTAAGCCATGAAGATTGAATGTGTGAAATTAATCCATCAAAGACCAATCTAGAGATTGCAATCATCTTCAAAAGTTGAATTCCGCCAGTTCCATATTCTACCAAACCTTCTTCGTGCATCAACGTATTATTTGGTTCAAAATTCCATGGAATAAATGCCATGAAGCCTTTGGTTTTTTCTTGGAGTTTTACAATTTTAAAAAAGTGTTCAACAACATCATTGTTGTTTTCTACATGACCATACATCATGGTTGCAGAAGAGGGAATTCCAAGGGAATGTGCCTCATCCATTATTCGAATCCAAGCATCACTAGAGATCTTCTTCGGACTGATAATATTCTTAACAGAATCAGTTAAAATTTCAGCACCTGCACCAGGGATAGACTGTAGTCCTGCATTCTTTAATCTAGATAAAATTTCTTTAGTTGAGGATTTTTCCACCTTTGCAATCATATCAATTTCAGATGTAGATAACCCATGAACGCCAACTTTTGGGAATTTTTCTCTAATCATTCTAAACGCATCTTCATAATATTCTATCTTTAAACTGGGATTGTGTCCACCTTGTATCAAAACTTGACGAATCTTAAACATATCCCATGCAGTTTTTACTCTTGATTCTATTTGATCAAGGGTTAATGTGTAAGAATCCTCTGCTCCAGGAGATCTATAAAATGCACAAAATTTACAATCAGTGATACACACATTAGTATAATTCAAAATAATATTATTTACGAATGAGGCTTTTTTGCCAAATTTCTTTTTAGTTAAATGGCCTGAAACAAGACCCATCAAATGAACATCATCAGACTCCAAGAGTCTCAAACAATCCTTAGATCCAGGTCTTTGACCGTTAAGAGAATTTTCCAAAATATCTTTAATATCACTTTTTTGTATTTGTTCAGTAGTCTGACTCAATTGTTCTACATCCTTTACGTTTTCTATTTAATCCTTGATAGAAATAACGAATATGCCCAGTGAGTGATTTGTGCTCGTTTTTTGAAAAATAGTAGACTAATGTATCACGTTATTTTTAAGTAGGGCACAAAAAGCAGATCAACGCATGGTATCAGGTAATCAAATTAGACTAAATCGAATTCTTCGAAAAGGAAGAATGTTATGTATTCCAATGGATCATGGAATTTCAAATGGGCCGATTGAAGGTCTTGAAGATCCAGCATCTACAATTTACAAATGTGAAGGGCATGGACTTACTAGCGTAATTATCAACAAGGGAATTCTCAAAACACTACCAAAACCAACCAAAGTAGGAGTTTTAGTACATTTTTCAAGTAGTACATCATTATCACTATCACCTAATCGAAAAATGCTAACGGGTACAGTAAAAGAAGCAGTAGCAATGGGCGCAGATGGAGTTTCATTGCACATCAACATTGGAGGCAAGGAAGAACCAGAGATGCTTGAACAATTAGGAATGACTGCTGATCAATGTCACAAATGGGGAATGCCACTTTTAGCTATGATGTATCCAAGAGGAGAAAACATCAAAGATCCACATGATCCTGAAATTGTTGCACATGTTGCAAGAATTGGAGCAGAGTGTGGAGCAGATATTGTTAAGACATTATACACAGGAGATATTGAATCATTTGCAAAAATTGTAAAGAGTACACCAGTTCCAATAGTAATTGCAGGTGGTCCTAAAACAAAAACAGATTTAGATATTCTGCAAATGACTGAAGATGCAATGACAGCAGGAGCTAAAGGCATCACATATGGCAGAAATATCTTTGCACATAAAACACCTGAAAAAATAGTTGAAGCATTAGCAGACATAATTTTTAGAAAAGTAACTGCAAAGGAAGCAATGAAGAAAATTGAGCAAGAATAGAGAATTAATTATTTCACCTAAAGTTTCACAAACACAGTTAGCTAAATTTCTCCCACAGTTAGAATCTGAAGGGATTAAGATGTTATACATTGATCCTAAAAAAATAGGAAATAAAAAAACAAAAATTCAAACAGTCTATCCATCACCCACATCAAACTATGTAGTCCTTGAAAAAGAAGGAGTTGTAAAACCAAAAGGAAAAAAAATTGGAATGAAATTTCAAGTATTATCTAATTCAGATATCGAGCACATCCTTACTGTTGCAAAAAAAGGATTAGACTTTGTGATTGTAGAGGTAAAGGATTGGAAGATAATCCCACTTGAAAACATCATTGCAAAACTCCATAAAATACACACAAAAATTTTTGCAATAGCAAAAACCCCTGAAGAGGTAAGAAAGATGTTCTCAATTTTAGAAGTAGGTGTAGATGGCGTAATTTTCAACACAGATTCAATTAATGAGGTGAGAGAGGCAATGCTATACCTAGGAACCAGAAGTTTTGAGATGAAGCCTGCAAAGATTATTGAGATTAAAGAAGTAGGTGACGGAGAGCGTGTATGTGTAGACACAGCATCAATGCTCCATAAAGGAGAGGGTATGTTAATTGGAAGTAGATCAAACTTTTTGTTTCTTGTTCATAATGAATCTGTGGGTTCATCATTTACATCACCTAGACCATTCAGAGTTAATGCAGGTGCAGTTCACTGTTACACTTTATCACCTGATGGAACAACTAACTATCTCTCAGAAATTGAAACAGGTTCTGAAGTTTTGATCCTAAATTCAAAAGGGAATGCAAGAAGAGCAACTGTAGGAAGATCAAAAATAGAGAGAAGACCAATGCTAATGATCAAAGCTTCTATAGAAGGCGAGATTGGAGGGATTATTGCACAAGATGCAGAAACGATTAGATTTGTAAAACCTAATGGACAACTAGTATCAGTTACGCATTTAAAAAAAGGAGATATGGTCATGGTGCATTCAAAACCTGCAACAGGAAGACATTTCGGAATGGAAGTTTCAGATGAATATATTTTAGAAAAATAAAATGAAGCATAAAACTTGTGTATCAATTGCAGAGACAACACCAAACAAAGTCAAGCAAGTATTAAAAAATGCATTAAAAAAATCAGATTTTGTTGAAGTAAGATTTGATTTTTTAAAAAGGGAGCAAATTCCACAAACACTAGAATTAATCAAAAAAGATCTAAACAGAATTGTATGCACATTAAGACCAAAAACTGAGGGCGGAAAATTTTCAGGTAACGAAAAAGAAAGAATGTCAATCATAAAATTGATTGCGGAATACAACCCATTTTTGTTAGATGTTGAATTCAACATGCTAAAGAAAAATCCACAGTTAACAGAATATCTAAAATCAACAAAAACAGAATTACTTGTTTCATGGCATGACTTTAAGAAGACTCCTAAGGCCACAGAATTAAAAAAGAAGATTACTCAAATGAGCAAGTTTTCAAACAATATAAAAATTGTAAGTACTGCAAAAACAACAGATGATGCAATAAGGATGTTAGAACTGTATAGTAAGAAAGGAAAAAACAATTTGATATCATTTGCAATGGGGGATATAGGAAGAATTTCAAGGATTTTGTGCCTGTATTTGGGTAGTCCATACACATACGTTTCTTTAGGAAAGGCAGTTGCGCCAGGACAATTTAGTGTAGATGAAGTAAAGAAGATTGCAAGTCTAAAATAACCATCTAATCAATTGAGAGTTTAAATCAATCATCATGCTGAGAAAAATAAGATGGCAAAATCATTTGCAGTGATTGGAGATCCTATTGATCATTCATTATCTCCAAACATACACAATGCAGCATTCAGAGAATTGAATTTAGATTGTTCATACATTGCATATAGGATCCCAAAAGGAGAATTAGAAGATGGAATAGAAGGGCTCAAAAAAATAAAGATTGATGGATTCAATGTTACAATTCCACACAAAGTAGAGATGATGAAGTATTTGAACAAAATGGATGAATCTTGTAGTTTGATTGGTGCAGTAAATACTGTAACAAACAAAGATGGAATTTTAAAAGGATATAATACAGATATGGATGGATTTTTAGAACCATTCAAAAAAAAGAAATTAAACATTGAAAACACTAAGGTACTTCTCCTTGGCGCAGGTGGTGCTGCAAGAGCAATAGTTGCAGCTTTTGCAAAAGAAAAAGCAAAGAGTATAACCATAGCAAACAGAACCTTAGAAAATGCAAGAAATCTCTTAGAATTTGCAAAAAAAATGGGGTTGGACGTAAATGTAATTAGGATTGAGGATGTAAAAGATTCTGCAAAAAATTATGACATTATTGTTAACGCCACATCAGTTGGACTAAACAATGAACCAACCATCATTTCATTAGACAACATCAACGAAAAGACAATTGTTTATGATATTGTATACATGCCAATGAATACAGATTTTATAAAAAAGGCAAAAGAGAAAAATGCAGTCATAATTTTTGGTTATGAAATGTTATTAGGTCAAGCAGCAAGAGCCTTTGAAATATGGCATGGTATGAAAGCACCTTATAATGCCATGAAAAAAGCATTGTTAGGAGGATTTTGATGGCAAAGGTAAAGGCTACAGTCCATGGCGCAGTTTCATTAGTTAATGCCATTGCAACTCAAAAGGGAGCAACGTTAGGAATTGAACTGAAAGTAGAAGCATTAGTGGAAACAAGCTCAGGAAGGGGAATTATCATTGAATCAGACAACAAAATGCTTAGTTCCAGGTTAATCAACAAAACTGTTGAAAAGATCGTATCAAAAAAAGATTTGGAACAAAATAAAATATCAATTAGATTAGATTCTGAAATTCCTACAGGGTATGGATTAAAAAGTTCAAGTGCTATTTCATCTGCAGTGGCACTTGCGTGTGCAAAAATATTCAGACCAAAAATCACTGATCAACAAATTTTACTTGCAGGTGTTGATGCATCTATTGAATCCAAAGTAAGTATTACAGGTGCATATGATGACGCATGTTCATGTTACTATGGAGGATTTAATGTAACAGACAATGCAAAGAAGAGACGAATTCACTTTGAAAAAGGACCATCTAATTTGATAGCAGTAATTTTTATTCCAAAAAACAGAAAACGTGGAAAGGTTAAAAATCTAAAAGTATTATCCGCCGTATTTGATAATGCCTGGAAATTAGCAAAAAAATCAAATTATTGGGAAGCGATGATAATTAATGGGTTAGCTACAGCATCTATTCTAAATTCAGATCCCAAAATTATTACTAATTTAATTGAAAAAGGCGCACTTGCAGCCTCAGTTTCCGGAAATGGTCCGTCAATAGCAGCCATAGTAAAAAAAGAAAATGAGGCAAACATCAAAAAGATATTTGCAACATTAGAAGGAAATGTGTTAGTTTCTAAAATTAATAACAAAAAGGCAGAAGTTTATGAAGTGTAAAGTTGAGAAATCAAGGATTTCAGGAAAAATAGTTTGTCCTCCAAACAAAAGTTATACTCATAGAGCAATTTTTCTTGCATCACTGGCAGGAAACAATAGTAAAGTTGAAAATATTTTACGTTCAGCTGATACGATTGCCACTATAGAAGCATGCAAAAAATTTGGAGCAGATTTGGAAATTCAGAATTCATCAATTATTGTGAAAAAATCCATAAAATTTGATAAAAACGTGCCTGAAATTAATACAGAAAACTCTGGCACTACAATTAGAATAGCATCAGGTATTGCAAGTCTATTTTCTGAAGAAATCACACTAACGGGCGATGACAGTTTACAAAAAAGACCAATGCAGCCACTCCTTGATGCATTATCAAGCATTGGCGCACAGTGTAGTTCAACTGATGGAAAACCACCAATCAAAATTAAAGGAAGGATTTTGGGCGGAGATGTTAAAATTCCAGGAAATTTTTCTAGTCAGTTTATTTCAGCATTATTAATTAGTGCACCGCTTACAGAAAAAGGAATTAATCTTACAATAGAAGGGAATTTAGTATCAAAACCATATCTTGATGCGACAATTGCAACAATGAGAAAATTTGGAATAACTGTTCAAACACTAATTCCATATAAAAGATACAATATAGTACCACAAATATACAAAGAGACAACATTTACAGTTCCGATTGATTTTTCCAGTCTTGCATTACTTCTTTCAGCAACTGTACTTATTGGAAAGGATATTACAATCAAGGGAAACATTGGAAATTTACCTCAAGGGGATGAAGCATTCATAGATATTTTAGAACAGTTAGGAGTTTCTGTATCCATTAGTGAGGAAGAGATTAAAATTAAAACACCTGAAAAACTAACAGGAGGCAAATTTGATTTAAGTAATTCTCCAGATCTTCTTCCCCCACTAGCTATTTTATCATTGAATTCATCAGCACCAATTGAAATTGTAAATGTAAAGCATGCAAGATTAAAAGAGACAGACAGAATTGCAATCATTTCAAGAGAATTAGTCAAAATTGGAATTAAAATTCAAGAAAAAGAAGATGGTTTAATTTTAGAAAAAACAGATAATTTAAGAGGTGCTGATTTGAATTCTGAAAATGATCATAGATTATTCATGTCTTTTTGTATAGCTGGAATGTATGTAGGAAATTGTATTGTTACAGATCCAGAATCAGTAAATGTCTCATATCCTAATTTTATTGATGAGATGAATCGACTAGGTGCAAAAATTCAACTAAACTGAAATTGCTTTCAAAAAAAATCAAGTGAGTAAAATGGCGCGACCCTGTATAGAGTGAAAAGCATTCTCCTCACTCGCATCGCTTTCACGATGATAACATGTCTCTTTCGCAGGGCCGCGCAAATTATGGTTTATAATTTACACGTTTTTGCATATATTTTATACGTAATCATAATATTTAAGATTATATTATAAATATTTCATAAAATAATCCATTTTTTTATAATTTATAATCAGTCATGTAGGTTAGCGGAAAAGATATTCCAAATAAACTAAAAATTTCAAAAATTTCAGAATGAGGAATTATAAGCATCATTTAACTTTGATAGATTATTGCCAGGAAGTTCAATTGGTCAACGACTTGTTTTAACAAGTTTTGGTGAAAGTCATGGAAAAGTTATTGGCGCAGTACTAGATGGATGTCCTGCAGGTTTAGAAATTGAAGAAAAAGAAATTCAAAAAATGCTTGACCTAAGAAAACCAGGTCAAAATGTTATCTCAACACAAAGAAAAGAAAGAGATGTTGTAGAAATTGTATCAGGAGTTTTTAGAGGACATACTACAGGAGCCCCAATTACAATGTTAATTTGGAATAGTGATCAAAAATCAAAAGATTATGAAAATTTAAAAACTAAACTTAGACCAGGCCATTCAGATTATCCTGCCATGGTAAAATATAATCACTATAATGATCATAGAGGAGGAGGAAGATTTTCAGGAAGACTCACTGCTACACATGTAATGGGAGGTGCAATTGCAAGAAAATTACTCAAAGTAGCATTAGGAATTGAAACTAATTCATTTACATCACAGATTGGAAAAATAAGAATGGAAGAAGAATTTAACGAAAAAATGATTTCATCAATTTATAAAAATGATGTAAGATGTCCTGAAAACAAAACTGCAAAAATAATGCGTGATAGTATTTTGATTGCAAAAAAAAAGGGAGATTCACTTGGAGGAATTATTGAATCAATTACAACAAATGTTCCAGTAGGTTTAGGAGAACCAATTTTCAGTTCGTTAGAATCAGATTTGAGTAAGGCAATTTTTTCGATTCCATCAGTTAAGGGAGTTGAATTTGGTTCAGGGTTTAGAGGTTCAGAGATGTATGGTTCTGAAAATAATGACTTGTACACAATAAAGAAAGGCAAAATAGTAACAAAGACAAATAATTCAGGAGGCATTCTTGGAGGAATTTCAAATGGAATGCCAATAACAATTAGAATTGCATTCAAACCTGCATCATCTATTGCACAAAAACAAAGTACAGTAGATATTAAAACCAAAAAAGAAGCAATACTTCAAGTAAAAGGTAGACATGATCCATGTGTAGTTCCCAGAGCACCACCAGTAGTTGATTCACTTGTAGCCTTAACAATAGCAGATCATGCGCTTATTGCAGGAGCAATCAAACCTGTTTTATAAGAAAATGTCAGACATCAATGATCTTCGAAATCATATGGACGAAGTAACTCTTGAAATGATAAAGCTATTAAAAATCAGGATAGATATTGCAAAAGAGATTGGGGAAGTTAAAAAAAATATTGGGAAAGGTGTAACTGATGAAGTTCGAGAAGATAATTTACGTGGGAAAGTAATTTCACTATGTAAAGAAATAGGGTTAGATGAAACCATAGCTACAAAATTTTTTAATTTCTTACTAAATGAATCAGTAAAAGTTCAGTCAACCAACAAGCAAACACATTTTTCAATTTTCCTCAAAGCAAAATCATTAGAGCAGCAAGGGAAAAAAATTATTCATATGGAAGTAGGAGAGCCAGACTTTTTACCACCAATAATTGTTAAAAAGGCATTAGAAGAAGTATATGAGAAAGGATTTTTAAAATATGGTCAAGCAAGAGGAATGCCAATATTTAGAGACGCGCTTGCAAAATATGTTTCAAAGAAATTTGGTACAAATATTACAGAAAATAATATTCTTGTAAGTCCAGGTGCAAGATTTTCAATATTTACTGCAATCACAACATTACTCAATCCAGGTGATGAGATAATCGTGATTGAACCTGCATGGCCTGCATACAAAGATTGTGCGTTAAATGCAGGAATCAAAGTTAGAACTATCAATACAACTCTAGAAGACAAATGGGAGCCATCATTAGAGCAGATTAAAAATACAATTAATTCAAACACAAAGATGATTATTTTAAATTATCCAAATAACCCAACAGGGAAAATTCTTTCCGAAAAACTACAAGACGATATCATAGATATTGCAAGAAAAAATAATCTCTACATTCTAAGTGATGAGATCTATTCACAATATGCAAAAACCAACTGGAAAAGTATTCTGTCTTACAATTATAAGAAAAGTATTGTCACCCAATCATTTTCAAAATCTCATGCCATGACAGGGTTTAGAATAGGATATTCTATAGCAGACAAAGAAATCATTGAAAAAATGGCAAAATTGGAGGCCATGTGCCTAACAAATGTGTCTGAACCTATCCAATACGTTGCCATGAAAGCCCTTGAGGCAGACATATCCAACAATTCTAATACAGTGCAAAACAGACTAGATATGTTGACAGAAAAAGCATCTAAAATGGGATTGGATTTTGTAGTCCCAGATGGTGCAATGTATATTTTTGCTAGAATTAATCAAGAGGGATTTGATGGAGTCCAGTTCGCAAATGATACTCTTGAGAAAGGACTTGCCATAGCCCCAGGAGAGGGATTTGGAAATTATAAGAATTTCATCAGAATTTCTGCATGTCAAGACGAAAAAACACTAATTGAGGGAATGAATATACTGAGTAACATTATGAGTGAAACACAATGAAAAAGATGACAGTTGTTGGTGCAGGTGGGCAAATGGGACAATGGTTTGCCAGATATTTTGCAGACAAAGGTTTTGAAGTTACAGGTTATGATTCAGAAAATAAAATCATAGGAAAAAATATCATAGCATCAGATTCATTGGTTGGCTCAATCCTAAAAGCTGATTATGTAGTGTTATGTACTCCAACAAGAAGAACACCAGAAATTATCAGACTCATTGCAAAAGAAATGAAAAGAGGAACATATCTAATTGAGATATCATCAGAGAAATCAAAAGTGGTTTCATCATTGTCAAAAATGCCAGACAAGATCAATCCAATTTGCATTCATCCAATGTTTGGGCCCGGAACAAAAGTAATAAAAGGTCAAAACATAATTTCAGTTCCAATTAAAGATGCTAAAAAAGAATTAACGGTTGCAAAAGCATTATTCGATGGAGCAAACTTCGTAACAATTGATGCTGCAGAGCACGACAAAAAGATTGCGGTAATTTTAGGATTAACACATTTAATGAATTTGGTTTTTGCAAATATTATTTCAAAGGATGAAAAAATGAATCTCACAGAAAAAATGTCAGGAACAACTTTCAGAGTTCAAAAAACATTAGCCGAAAGCATAATGACAGAATCTCCAGAATTAATTGAAACAATTATCGCTAATCCAGAAATTAGAAGAGTTGCTGAAGAACTATGGAAAGACATAGGCAGATTACTTACTGCTGTTCAGGAATCAAAAACTGAAGAAGTAATCACATACATTAGAGAATGTCAAGAAAGACTTGCCAAGCACACAGACATCAATGAATCCTACAAAAAACTAACAAAAATGGTAAAATCCGTTGAAAAATAGCAGGCATGCGTTCAACAAAAATTGTAACATCATTCATTAGAAATAATGAAAAATTATTGATTCTCAAAAGAAGTGACAAAGTCAAATCAATGAAAGGATTATGGGCAGGAATTAGCGGAATCATAGAAAATAATGAAGAACCATTGAAAAGAGCAAAGATCGAAATTTTTGAAGAAGTTGGAATTACAGAAGACAAAATCACACTTGTAAAATCTGCTGAAGGTATGCGAGTAAATTCGCCACAATATGAAAATCATGAATGGGAGATCTACCCATTTTTGTTCGAAGTAGAAAATCCAGAGATAGAGCTTAACTGGGAAAATTCAGAATTTGAATGGATAGACATAAAAGAGTTAGAAAATTATGAGACAGTTCCTAGCCTTCAACAAGTTTTACTCAATTTGTTGTAAATTTTTATTTTCTTTTTCATATTTTTTTTGTTGTGGCAACATCATGTAAACACATGCACCACCACACATTGTACAAGGAACATTATTTCCAGGATGTTGTCCTGTTCTACTATGAATTTTAGCTGCTTCTTCAGGATCTATAGACAATGCAAGTTGTTTCTCCCAATCCAAAGTACGTCTGGCTTCAGTCATTTCCATATCCCATTTGATTACTTTATCACGAATTTTTACAATATCTCCTGCATGAGCTGCAATTCTATATGCAATTAATCCAGCCTTTACTTCTTCAGCATTTGGCAATGCCAAGTGTTCAGAAGGGGTAAGATAACACAAAAGATCCACGCCTTCACTTGCTGAAACAGCAGCTCCTATTGCACTTGCAATATGATCATGGCCAGATGCAATGTCAGTTACCAAAGGACCAAGAACATAATATGGGACATCTCCAATCAAAGATTTTGCCAATCTAACATTTGCAGCAACCTCATTTAATGGAACATGTCCCGGACCTTCAACCATTACTTGAATATCTTGTTCATGTGCTCGTTTTGTTAATTGTGAAATATTGATCATCTCTTGAACTTGTAATTCATCATGAGAGTCCAGAATGGAGCCTGGTCTAAGTGCATCACCAAGGCTAAATGTTACATCGTATTTTTTAGCAATTTCAATCAAATAATCATAATGAGTCAAGTAAGGATTTTCTTTATCATGTTTTAACATCCATGCAGCAGTAATTGTTCCACCTTTACTTACAACACCACCATATCTCTGAACTTTTAGAATTCTTTTTGCAATATCTTTAGTAATCCCACAATGGATTGTTGTGTAATCCACTCCATCTTTGGCATTATTTTCAAATGCGTTTAGATAATCATCTTCTGTTAAGTTCAAAGGATTTTTGTGTATTTCAACACCAAAATTGTAAGCCTCGTAAATCGGAACAGTTCCAAATGTAATTGGTGCATGCTCCATCAAAGTTTGTCTTATTTTTTTAACATCTCCACCATCACTTAGGTCCATGATTGTATCTGCATGATATTTTATGGCAACTTTGGCTTTTTCGATTTCCTCATCCAGATTTACATTTAGAGTGGAGGTTCCAATATTAACATTAACTTTAGTTTTAAGACCTTTGCCAATTCCAACATTGTGAATTTTTTGTGGCCTGACATTATTACTTGGAATTATTATTGAGCCACTAGCAATCTTAGGAATTAACCAATCCAATGAAACACTTTCATCTTTTGCAACTTGTTTCATCTCATCGGTTGCGACGCCACGTCGAGCTGAAGTCATCTGAGTTGCCATAACACATTCTATGTTTTCGCCTGATTTAAACAATCGTGAGAATTGGCATAATTTCTGATTGGTACATGATTTCTTAGCACTATATTAAGAAAATAGATCGATCTTAAATGCGATAATGTAGTATGAGATCATATGAGAACAATAAAGGAATGCATCCATTGTGGAAGAGAATTTAATAGTATGAAGGATGAATTTTGTTCTTTTGAGTGTGTCAAACAGTCATCGGAATAATTTTTGAAATTAATCCAAGATAATTCTTTTTGAAGAGATAGTCTTTCAAATTTAATTATCTGTATCATATTTAAAATAGGCTTGATTAGACATTCAGAACCATCAAAATTGGAAAAATTTCTTTGATTTTACTTACCCTTTAAATTAATTCAATTTCAAAGGAGATGAAAAAAGTGGAATTTCTTAGTTTTGATTTTCAGAGTTTAGAGATTCAATTTCAGATATTTTATTCATCTGGGAGGACTCCAATTCTCTTCAACATCACCAGTGTTTACTGATACAAGATATCGCTTTCCACATTTGAAACATTGCCATAGAAATTGTCCATCTTTTTTTGTTTGATATTGTATTGGTAGTAAACAAGTGGTGCATTGCAATTCCTCTGTTAGTGAATCAGTAATTATGGGAATTTTAATCATCAATTGTTTGAAAGTTATTCTACTATAAAATCGATATTACAAATTAAAAGATTTGAAAAAACACAAGTAAAAACAAATTAGTGTATAGAAGAATAGATTATTATGAATTTACTTTCAATTGGAGGTTCTGATCCTTCATCAGGGGCCGGAATTCAAAGTGATATTAAAACATTTTCTACACTTGATGTTCATGGGTTGACAGTTATTACAGCTATTACGAGCCAGAACACTTCAAGTTTTGGTAGCGTAGAACCAGTATCACAAAAAATTTTAAAAAATCAAATAGAGTCAATAATGTCAGATTTTAAAATTGATGGGATAAAAATTGGGATGGTATATAATTCACAGATTATTGAAATTCTAAGCAATCAATTACAGAAATTAAAAATTCCAATTGTAGTAGACCCTGTAATCAAATCAACAACAGGCGGAGCATTGATAGAAAAATCAGCAATGATAGATTTTCAAAAATATATCATTCCTCTTGCAACAGTAATTACGCCAAACAGATTCGAAGCTGAAATTTTATCAAAAATAAAAATAAATTCAAAAAAATCACTTAGATTGGCAGCAAAAAAAATTCAAAAAATGGGAGCAAAAAATGTGGTCATCACAGGAATAGAAATTGGGAGTAAAGGAATATCAGATTTTATTTTTGAGAAAAATAAAGAGTGTTTTATTTCAGGAGATAAAATTAACTTGCCAAATCACGGTAGCGGTTGCAATTATTCAGCAGCAGTTATTTTTGCTCTAGCAAAAAACAAGACAATTAAAGAATCATTAAGATTTGCACAACAATTTACTCAGAATTCAATTAAAAATGCAAGGAAAATAGGAAAAGGAATAGCCGTAACAGACGTTCAAGATTATATCAGTAAGGATTTATCAGATGCAATAGAAAAATTTGTTCATATTAAAAATATTTACAAAAATATTCCTGAATGTCAAATAAATTTTGTATATTCCAAACAAAAACCAAAATCGCCAAAAGATGTACTAGGTATTTCAGGGAGAATAGTCAAATCAGGAAAAGAAGCAGTTGTTGCAGGCGAATTGACTTACGGTGGTTCAAAGCATGTAGCAACAGCATTGTTAATTATGAATAAAAAATATCCAAAAATTCACTCGGCAATTAATCTAAAATATCAAGATAAAACAATTTTAAAAATAAAAAAATCAAAACTATTTGTTTCAAGTTATGATAGAACAGAAGAACCAAAGAATGTGAAAAATAGGGGCTCTACAATTGAATGGGGAATAAAAAAAGCAGTCAAAGATTCAACTAAAATGCCAGATGTGATTTATCATAAAGGGGATTTTGGAAAGGAACCAATGATTATAGTATTTGGAGAAACCCCAGAAAATGTTTTGAAAAAAATTTTAAAAATAATTTGAGTACGGACAAAGTTCATCCTTGAACATAAATAGTCAATTCTCAAATAGAATTTGTGAAAGCAGTGATTCTTGCAGGAGGGTTAGGTACAAGACTCCAACCATATACAACATTCCTTCCAAAGCCAATGCTGCCTTTAGGGGAAAAACCAATCTTAGAGCACCTGGTTGATTGGACAAGAAAAAATGGCGTGAAATCAGTTGTGCTATGTGTAAGCTATCTGAGAAAAACAATTGAAGATTATTTTGAAGATGGTAAAAGATTTGGGGTGAATATAGAATATGCCATTTCAGATAAACCACTTGCTACAGCAGGTCAATTGAAAACTGCAGAAGAATTCATTGATGACACATTTGTTTGCATATATGGAGATTCAATTTTTAATTTCAGTCTTAGAAATATGATAAAACAGCACCAAAAGAAAAAATCATTTGTTACAATGAGTCTCAACGAATACAAGACTAACTTGCCATATGGAGTAATTGAGACTACAAAGAGTGGAAAGGTACTGAGCTGGAATGAAAAACCCGAGATCAAGGCCAATGTAAATATGGGATGCTACGTCATGGAACCGGAAATTTTAAAGTGTATACCAAAAAACAAACCATTTGGAATGGATGATGTAATAAAAAAAGCCATAGATAGAAAAAAATTAGTAAATAGTTTTCTTACAAAGAACGGTTTTACAGATATTGGAAACAAAACATCATACAAAAAAGCATATCAAGAGTATATTCAAAAATTAGGTAAGATCTGAAAATAAAAATGAGTCAACCAATTATCAGAGAATTACGAAAAGAAGACATTCTAAATGGATTTCTAACAACACTAGATGCCTTGAGAAAGACAAGTGATATTAGAACAGATAAAGCAATGAAAATTTTTGAGAAAATAAATTCCAACCCAGATCACATTATTGCAGTTGCAGAATTAGATGGAAAAATTGTTGGAACCACAACACTTCTAATAGAACAAAAATTTATTCATGATGGGGGAGTTGTAGGGCATATTGAAGATGTTGTAGTGAATAAAGACTATCACGGACAAAAAATAGGAGAGAAAATTATGAAATACATTCTAGAAATTGCAAAAAATAGAGGTTGCTACAAAACAATTTTGGACTGCACTGATGAAGTAAAACCATTTTATGAAAAACTGGGCTTCAAAAAGATTGCAAATGAATTAAGATTTGATCATGTTTAGAAATATTCTTTTTTGGGACGTAATTTTTTATGCTTGATCAAGTATGCACCAAATATGATTACAGGTGCAGATAACACCATAAACAATAATGGAATCAGTTTTACAGCATCTGTGAGATATTTTTCATCAATCGAATCCAACATAGAATAAGATACAGTCATTCCGGCAAATAGAATTATTCCACCTGCAATGATCAATCCACCCACAGTTTTTGATCCATAATGCTTTGACATGATAAATGCAACTGCAGCCAAGACACCAGCTGGGGCAACTCCAATTGAGACAAATTGAATGATTTTGGGATCAGGTTGAAATGTTATTGAAAATTCTATTTCTTCTGGAACATTAGTCATAAAATGGTAAACAGAAATCATTTCACCTGCAAACATTGCAAACAATGCAACACTAGTTATTGCCAACCATTTTTCCAATCCCATAGTTCTAGATCATTTTTTGTTAATAATAAACCATTCAGAAAATTATACAATACCAACTAAGTTAGCCAATTCTTTTCTGCAAGATGCTCCGAGTTTTTCAGCAGCTTGTTCTGGAGACACATCATTTAAGAAGATCCCATAGCCACGTTCTAATCCAGACCAAGATTTTGTGATTGGATAAACTTCAATATGCCAATGAATTTGTCTACTGTTTTTCTTTTCAGGGGAAAGATGAAAAACAAGATTATACGAGACATTTTTTACAGTTTTTGACAATCCACCTAATGTTGCACGTAAAATCAAAGATAAATCGTTAATTTCTTTTTGAGTAATTTTTGAAAAACTAGTAGTATGTTTTTTTGGCGAAATCCAAAATTCATAAGGATATGAAGGAGACCAAGGACAAAATGCAATAAAACCTTCTGTTTGAAGAACCTGTCTTGGACCACTGATTTCCTCATTTACTGTCTGACACACTGGACATACACCTTTTTCATTTAGAATTTTGTGTGACGCTTCAGCTTCGCTCTCAATTACTGGAGGTATTGTAGAAAATGTAATAAGGTTAAGATGAGGATGAGGGTTTGTACTTCCAGCCAAGTCACCATGATCAGCATAAATTGAAACATAGGTTACACCTTTTTGAGTATAAAGCCATCGCAATCTATCCTGAACTACAACTAAGACATTTGACCACTGTTCAGGATCAATTGTTGCAAATGTGTCTTTTTCTTTTGGAGACGCCACAACAATATAGTGATACCCATAAGCAGGTTCGCTATAGAAAGGTCTGTCACTGTAAGAATTTTCAGTATCAATTGAAACAATTGGGTTTTTGCTTTCAAATACTCTAATAGCCCAACCCTCAACATATTCATCTTCATTATCTTGAAGACGCTGCAGCATTCCATCTTTTGCAACAAGTGACAATACCGAAGGGTTGGTCATAGATTCATTGCCTGGAGCAAATGGAGACTTTTTTGGATCAACAATTTTATCATCTTTTTTTGTTACAATCATGAAACGCTCAGAAACGTAATCTTTACGCATATCCCCCATATGTGTAACTGAAAGTAAATGTCTGTTAAAACGTTTGCTAAGAGAAGACATTATCAAATTAAAAAGTCGTGTTGTATCATTTGTGATAAAAATTAAAAAATAATAAAAATATTAAATTGAAAAATCAAAAATGGAAAATAATTTTATTTTAAATTTTTGATCGCATTTTTTGTTGCAAGCTTTAAAGGAGAGCACCTGATGTTGCTAAAACAGGGAATATTATGGATAATTCAGATATTCACATGATTTACGTTTTATTAGATGGTGTTGGAGACCTTCCACATCCAGATTTGCAAGGAAAAACACCATTGGAGGCTGCAAATACCCCAATCTTGGATAAAATTGCAAGAAACGGATGCATAGGAGAAGTGATTTCAGTTGGAAAAGGAATTGCGCCAGAATCAGATATTGCCGTTTTCAATATGTTAGGATACAAATTCAATCATGCAGAATATGCAGGTAGAGGAGTAATTGAAGCAATTGGAATTGGAATTGATTTCAAAAACGGAGATTTAGCATTAAGAGGAAATTATTCAACGCTAAATGATGAACAAGTAATCATAGATAGAAGGGCAGGAAGGAATATTGAAAAAGAAGATGCAGAAGGAATTGCAAAAGAGATTGAAGAAAAAATAAAATTTTCAAGTCCAGGCATATCTGTCGTAGTATCACCTACAATCGGTCATAGAGTTACAGTTAGAATCAGAGCAAACTCTCGAAAACTTTCTTCTAAAATTACTAATACAGACCCAGCGTATAGCAATATTGGAGGAATGGGTGTTGCAAAGGCTGTAGGAGATTTTCTAAAAATTGAAAAATGTTTGCCATTAGAAGATGATGAAGATTCAAAATTCACAGCAAATATTGTTAATGAATTTTCAGAGCAATCAATTAGAATTATGAAAGAGAGTCAGATTAATAAAAAAAGGAAAGAACTGGGAAAGAAACAGCTTAGTTGTATTTTACTAAGAGATGCAGGAAACAAATATCCAGATGTTACTCCAATTAACGAAAAATATTCTATGCAATTTTCATGTATTGTAGATATGCCAGTGGAGCTTGGAATATCAGATGTTTTAAAGATGAAAGCATTTGAAGCTGGAGGATTAACAGATTATGAAGAAAAAGCTAGAGTTGCAGCAAAAGCCATGGAGACACAAAATTCAATTTATGTTCATCTCAAAGGACCAGATGAATTTGGTCATGACGGAGATGCAATAGGCAAGATGAAAAATATTGAAGAGATTGATCAGAGATTTTTCAAAACGCTTGTTGAAAATATTGATTCAAACAAAGTTGCAATCATTATATCTGCTGATCATTCCACACCTTGTATTAACAAAGGCCACAGTGATGATCCTGTACCAGTTTTAGTTTCAGCCGACTTTATTCAAAATGACGGAACCACTAGAATGACTGAAGACCAAGCAAAAAAAGGCAGTATAGGTCTGCTTCAAGGTGCAGAAGTAGTTACAAAATCTCTGGAATTAATTAAATCTCAAACCTAGTTAATTTTTTTGCTTGTTGCATTTCAACTGCTTTCTTTCTTATTCTATCAACATCAATGGAATGATACATTGAGGGTGAAGAACCTAGTTTTTCTAATGCTCTGCTTAACATGCCAATTCCAATGCTTTCTTCATTTTCTTGCTCATGAGCAAATGCAACTGCAACCAAGATAATTCCTTGTACTAGTTCCTTTTCTCGTCCGTAACATTGATTCCAAACTCCTTCAAATGCTTCATGGCATTCCCAAAATCTTTCATTATTAAAGAAAAATATCCCATCCTCAATACCCTTCTCTTTTTCAATGTGTTCTTCAAAAACATGTCTTACATTATCAATCTCCCCAATTAGAGATAATTTATCAACCAGTACATCCAGATCTTCTTTTTCAGCAGCTACGTCAAATTCAATAAATTTAGTGGCAACTCTAGCTAGTCGCACTGAGACATTTTTCATGTCAGACACAAGATCTCTTGCTTTATGAGCAAGTTCTCTACAATCTTGAGGCAAATATTTCTCATTTTTAAAATGAAGTAGATAACGTTCCACAAGAGACTTTTGAAGGAATTTCTTAAATTTCTTCTGGAATTCCAATCAAGGTTTATATGAAATATCTGAAGGATTTTTGATACATGTCCATCATCGAGACAATCACAGATGTAGATAATACCTTCCTATCAAGAAGGGAGCTTACCTGTAATTTTGCAGGATTGGGTGGAAAACTCAAAAGTCTAGAAGCAGTAGACATGATTTCAAAAGAATTCAAGTTAGATGGCAAGGTTGTAATTCCAATGAGGTTAAAAACTCATGTAGGAAAATCTCATGTTACAGGAACATTCTATGTTTATGATGATGAAGGATTGGCAAAGAAGCATGTTAATCCAACAATTTTCTCAAGACTAGAAAAAATTAAAGCTAAATTGGCAGAGGCTCAAGCAGCAGAAACTCCTGCAGAAGAGGCGCCAACTGAAGAAGTAAAAGAGGAGAAAGAGGAATAATGCCAGTAGAACAAAAAGGCAAGAAAGGTTCCAGTCCAAATGTTTACAAATATTTTAAAGTGGATGGAGACAAGGTAACAAGAATCAGAAAAATCTGTTCAAGATGTGGAAAAGGTGTTTTCATGTCAGAGCATAAAAACAGGCATACTTGTGGAAAGTGCGGATTGACAGAATTCAATCAGTAAAAGGAATTATTTTTATCAATTATTCAATTAGTATAATCGCTTTTTTGTAATTTTAGAACTTTTTTCTTCCAGTTGTTCAATTTTTGAAATAAATTCAGGTGCAAGTTTTATTCTAGAAAGTGATTCGGCAGATAATTTCACATTATTTGCATCCAACGAGATGTTAGATTTTGGAAGACTTTTGTCAGCCCAAAATTTCATCACTTTATCTTCCAACTTATAATCACGAAACCCGGATGGGAATTTTTTTGTGATATGATTTAATAAAGTACGATCTTTAAAGACAACTCTAGGTTCAAACAAACGAGTTTCATCACTATAAATATTTTCAAATAAATTCCCAGATATTTCATCAGAGAGTAATTCCATCTTTGAAATTTTTCTCATCAAGTCTAAAAAATGTAAAAACTCATGGGCCAGAATAGCATGGATAGTACCTTTAAGCCCATAAGCAATGAGAGGAGCAGAAATCTGAATTACCACTTGGAATTTCTCATCAAACATTATAGGAATTGTTCTGGCAAATAATATTCCAAATTCATATGAATTAGGATTAGGAGAAGACAAGACAAGAGATGGCTCTACATATGCAACAGGATATTTTATTCCCGACGCTTTTTCTATTCTATTTATACCTGAAACAACAATTGGAAAACGTTCGATTACAAGATCATACACATCATCTGGGATAATTCCTTTAGAATGTGCATCTTTGAAACGTATTAGTGGATCCAATATTACTCCTTGACAATTTTGAATGTAAAAGGGTTAATTTGTTTAGGATCTTGGCTTTCCAGATTTTGCTTTCTTCTTTTTACGGGTTTCAGCTCTTTGATCAGCATGTCTTTGATGTTTACCCTTTTTTCTTAATGGCATGATGTTTTACAATATGGGAGCTAGTTAATTGTTATCATAGTATCATTAAACAATAAAAACTCATTAACTGATCATATTTCTATCGATCTAGAATAAACTCAGCCCATAGTCGTGTCAACTCTCAAAACGTGTACCAATTCATACTTTTCTTCCCATAAATCTCAAATTTGGTAGTCGTGTAAAATCTTATAATCTGTATCGATTTCGTTAGTTAAACTAGTCCAAAGTTATCAAACTTAAAAAAATATAGGTTATCTAATTGCAACTCGTTTTTTGGTAACCTTTCGTGCAGGCCTATCAGGTTTTCCATTTTTTAGTTTTGGTTTATCTGTAAATATGATCACACATTTCTGTTGTCCTTTACGTCTAGCATCAATTCTTATCTTTTCATTTTTTTATAATTTCCTAATTTATCAGAAGCCATTTTACGGGATTTACTTAAAACCATGTTAATTGAAAATTTACATTTGTAATAAACAATTTTTTAAAATTCATTTGTGAGAATCTACATTCTTCTTTTAATCAAATCCAGAGATATTCTAATGAATGGGATCTACAGATAAAATTTACGGGTATTTAGCAGACATACAAAGTGCCAAAATAAAACCATTAATCACTAAAGCAATTACAGTTAAGCCTTCAGACATTATTTCAGGCGTAATAGATAAAATTTCAAAAAATGATTCATACGATGTTTTTCATTTTAATGGGAAATCTACACTTTCAACTAATACTAGATTATTACTTGATGCCAAAAATATCTCTAAAACGAGTATAGAATCCCTCCTCTATTCTATTCCACATGTAGGTCCAAACGATACGATTCAAAAAGCAGCAAAGATTATTTCAGATTATAGAACTCGAGAAGCGCCAGTTGTAGAAAATAATAAAATCATAGGATCAATCACTGCAAAAAAAATCTTAGGATTGCTTTCAAAAAAAGGCAACAAATCGATTAAAGCCAAGATGATTTACACTAAAAATCCCATAACAATATCTGCAGAAAAACCACTTAGCAATGCAAAGAAAATAATGACATCAAAAAGATTAGATCATCTTCCCGTCATTAAAAATGGAAGGATAAATCAGGTTCTCACACCTGCACACATTATAGAATATCTCGCACCCCAAGAACGTCAAGGTAACAGGTCTGTAGGAATCAAAACTGCACATAAATTAGAATTTGAAATCGGAAATATAGGCAGTACACGAATTCCTCAATGCAGCCCTGATGATGATCTTGGAGTGATTCTAAGTTCTATGCTAAAAACGGACACTTCTTGTTGTTTAGTAAAGACAGAGGAAACTCTTGAGGGAATAATTACGTTTAGAGATATTCTTGAATTGTTTTCAAAAGTATAATGTAAAAAGTATATTGAGAAAATTTCTATCGAAACAGATTTTTAAATTTTACAATAACTCAACTCGTTTTCAAATTTGAAAATTAGAATAATCATAGAGAGATAAAAATACCATTTTATTATTTGGGAGATTTAGCTATAAAGACAGAACAATTAGCTTTTGCTATTACACCTGATGCAACACTGCCAAGTACCAATTTTTTAAATCCTGATCTGCCATGAGATCCCATAACTATAAGATCTATTTTGTCAGTATCTGCAAAAGAGAGAATACCATCAATAGTAGAAGGATTGTGACGAATTTCCACAGAAATATCTGTGTCTTTTATTGATTCTTTTATTTTATTCAGATCATTAGTGACTTGTTTTTCTACTTCATCATGTACTTCTTGAGCTCTTGACCAAGACATTCCAGTAGTATCCGTGTTACTTCCAATTACATTAAATAATGTTATTTTTGAATCAAATTTTTTTGCAATCTCTATTGCTTTTTTTAATGCAGCATCTGCAAAATTAGTAAAATCATAGGGCACAAGAATATTTTTCATTAAAAATTATTAGAAAATTTAAATTTTAAAGCCAATTCTTTAATATCAAATATGACAATCGGCATATCTAATAATATACAAAAAACAATTCGTTACATCGTGCATTCACAAATTCTAATGCTCTTAATTCTTCTAGTATTTACATTCACAATTACCCCTATTGTATATGCGGAAACATGGAAAGTGCAGATTCCTGCAGGAGCTGCAGAACCTGAATCTCCAGTTCATTTTACGCCTTTGGAAATTTCAATCAGGCCTGGAGACAGAGTGGAATGGAGGAATGCAGATTCTACAATACATACTGTAACTTCAGGTACATTAGAGTCGGGGATAACTACAATGTTTGATAGCAGGCATATGGAACCTGGAAGTAAGTTTAGCGTTCTTTTCAGTAAACAAGATGTTGGAGAAATCAAGTATTTTTGTACGATCCATCCATGGATGACGGGGATAGTAAATGTCGTTGAACTTGCTTCAGATTACCAAGTATTTCATAATGTAGGCTCAGATGTTTCAGAGTCCCCAGTAGATGTAGTGTATAAAGTTCAGAGAAATTTAGTGGATGTAAAAGTAGAGCCAACAAGGAAAAGCATTACTTTTAGTTTTGTAGGAAAAATCGAGAATGATAAGTTTGTGGTGTATTTACAGGAGAATCTAATCAAAAATCCTCAAGCAGTATTTGTAGATGACAAACAGATAACAAATTATGAATTGATAAAAAATAATGGCATTACAACGCTTACTGTGGTGTTGCATGGATCTGCTGAAGAGGTAAAGGTTGTCGGAGTCGACGTGATTGGCACATCTGATCCTAAGAAGCATGTGTTGATAAATCAAATGTTCGGAGTGACCGATAAAAAATTCTATAGTATAGATGAGAAAATTGTGATTTCAGGAGAAATAAAAAATCCCGTTCAATTATATGAAATCACATTAGATGTCATTGCACCAAAGGGGAATACTGTTTATCATAAAGTGATACCTCTTGTAGACTCTACCAAATTCACGGAGACAGTTCCAACAAGCGGAATATTTCGAGACTTTGGTGAATACCGTGTGAAAATTACTGGACCTAGTGCAAAGAGTTTGTTTTTACCATTTGATTATGGAATTGCTCCAAAAGAATTCAAATCCCCACTTAAACAGATGAACATAGGTACTGATCCAAGTGATGTCATATGTAATGTTGGATTGGAACTCTTCATGAAGAGTTCTGATGGTAAAGCAGTTTGTTTGACTGAATCTTCTGCAATAATTTTAATGCAGAGAGGTTGGGCAGACTATTTTTAGTTTTTACAAAGCATAATTTCTCTAATTCAAACATAATTAATCAAAAGCAAACGAATCTGAATTTTACAGATGAAAGTATGGAATTGGTTTAACTAGTCATGCAATGATGTAAGATCATGAGATGAGAATTTGTACTATCTAGCTGTTTTAGACTACTTACCATACAATAGATGTGATAGGTTAATTAAAAATGGCTGTTTTTGTAATAGTTAACAGTTATCATTGTACTTCAATATCAATAAAATCAAATTCATGACACTTACACGTCGTATTTAGAATTTGAGAAATTCCAGGAGATACATCATCACCATCGATAAATCTCCTAACGGGTAAACCACCCTCAGTCTTCATAATAAGAGTAAAAGTATTTTTAGAATTTTTCTTATATTTTACAGAGAATATTTGTTTTTCTGAACGTTTTCCAGATTTATCATAAACTACCACAGGATGTTTTCCAAGATCCTTTAATTTTCGAAGATTTTTTGGGTCAAGATAAGATGCCGTAGAAATTTTTAGTTGTATTAATGAATTAAACTTTAGAGGGTTTTTAGGAGACTCGTTTACAAGTTTGATTTTAGATATTCTCAACCCATCAGTACCGAATGATGTTAATCGTAAATTTCTTTTGATAGGATTTTTAAGTTTAACAAAAAATGGTCGTCCAGTTCCTAAAACTAAACTAGATTTGTCTTCACCTCCAATCCAAGTAAATTTTGCAGTAGTGCAACCAATTTTTTCAAAGAGAAGTTTTGAGATAAAACCCTCAACGCTTTGAAATTCAGAAATTCCATGAAAATCACACATTCTACACCCTTTTCCAGAACAATTTTCGCATGATCTTTGTTTCTGAGAAATGTCCCTCATAGTTTTTACATATCTTCCTGAAAAAGTAATGGATTTAGAACGTAATTGAATGGAATTATCTTTTAGATTTACTGTAAAAATAATCTCAGGATTCTGGGTGTCAAAAGTTTTTTTTGTTTTTCTCGAAAAAGATTTTCCAAGTTCTCGCGTAATGTCAGTCTTTATACTATCAATTCCTTTTAGTTTGTATTGTGAACGAATTGAATCATCTCTATCCACAATCGAGGGTTTTATCATGACTCCCACACTAAAAGTATGATAAGAATAATTTACTGATGCATCAAGCATCAATCTTAGAAAATAATTTAAATTTTCAAATAGATTTTTACAAATATAACACTTTGAAAGATTTTGATTGCTTGATAGTTTTTTACCAAGAAGTTTGTTAGATGATAGATGTAATTGTTTTGAGAATAATCTTCCCAAACAATTATCACATAAAGAGTATTTTTTTAAGATTTTATTTGCGATAGGAATAATTTTTTGATATTCAGACATTCTAGAAAATTTATTTGAAAGGCTACCCTAATCCCATTTTTCTAAGAGTACCCTGCATTTGGCGTCCTTTGGATGCTTTCATCATACTTTTAGAATTTTTGTAATTTTTTAGTAGTTCTTTAACTTCACCTTCTGGCCATCCTGAGCCACGTGCAATTCTTTTGATTCGAGATGAATTAATTAAATCAGGATCTGCTTTTTCGTCTTTAGTCATACTTTGAATAATGTATCTCCATTTTGATACCCTATCTTCCATTTGATCTAATTGATCATTTTTTACCATCCCAGAAAAACCAGGCATGCTATCAAGTAGTCCTTTTAGTGAACCGACTTTTGTGACTTCTTCTAATTGATAAAAGAAATCCTCCATATTCATTTTTCCACTGGAGATTCTTTTCATCCTAACATCATCTCCCTCATTTTCTAATCGTTTAGCTAAATCCAAAACAGCTTGAATGTCACCCATTCCAAGTAACCTGCCAACAAATCTTGTTGGAGAGAATTTTTCTAAATCATCTATTCTTTCACCAGTACCAATGTACATTATTTGTGCACCAGTAGCTGCAGATGCAGCAAGTGCACCTCCGCCTTTAGCAGAACTGTCCAATTTTGTAATGATTACGCCACCTACTGGAACAGTTTTGTGAAATGCTTCTGCCTGGTTAAAGCATTGTTGCCCTATGGTACCATCAATCACAAGTAATGCCAAATCAGGTTCTGCGGCTTTGTTTATTCGTGCCATCTCTTCAAGTAAATCTTGCTCTTCTTTGTGACGACCAGCAGTATCAATCAGAACAACATCTAATGGTTGTCCCTCAAAATGTTTTAATCCATTTTTAACAATACTTGGAGAATCTTTATTGTTTTCTTCACCATAAACTTCCACATTAGATTTCTCACACATTGTTCTAAGTTGAACCAACGCACCTGGTCTGTAGGTATCAGCACCTATTACACCTACTTTGTACCCTTGTCTTGTCAAAAATTTTGCTAGTTTTGATGCGACGGTAGTTTTTCCACTTCCTTGAATTCCAAGCAGGATTATCTTGTTTTGCCTACCGGCCTTAAAATCAAATTCAGATTCTTTACCAAGTAATTTTGAGAGTTCATCGTAGAGAATTTTTATAATATGATCCTTTCGAGAAAGACCAGGGGGAGGAGTCTCATTTAGTGCCCTCTCTTCTAGATGTTTTGTAATTTCTAAAACTAATCGCACATTTACATCAGATTGTAATAATGCTCTTTGAACATCTTTTGAGAGTTCTTTGATTAGTTCTTCATCAATTCCTGAAGATTTTACAATTTTTTTTATTGCATCGCTTAAACTATTCTTTAGTCCATCAAGCATTGTAATTCAATCCTGCAGCCACTATTTCAAACCTTCCTCTATAACCATCCCATTCTTTTTTTGATTCATAAATAATGATCGGATTTGAAAAAAGAGGGCAATTAACAACAAATGTTTCTGCTTCTCCCCCTTCAAAGTTCAAGTTGAATCCGAATTTCTCAGATAGATTTCTCAAAGTATCAACATCAGATTTTGAAATAGATTTACCAAGCCATGCGTCATCTAATCCATCAGATGATACAGAAGTGATAATGAATTCAAAATTTGAATCAACTAAATCATTCATATAATTTTCCGGTTCTGTATCCCATAAAGGAGTAAATGAAATCAGATTTAATTTCGTGCAAAGAGTTTCAAATTTTTCTTTTTGAAAATTACTTTTAATTCCACCGTGAACTAAACCTTCAATTTTGTATTCGTCTATTGCTTTTTGCAATAGTTTTTCTAGCAAAAGTAATTCGTTATCAGTATCATCAGAATCAGATGCCATAGTTAATTGTGGAATTTTCATGGTTTCTGATTGTAATTTTGTCCATTGTAGAGTTGGATGATGTAACAAATGACTTTCGTCAGATTTTGTAAAAATACTCAAAAGACATGAAACTGTATGTCCTTGTTTTTGAGCAAGATGAATTGCAAAAGTACTGTCTTTTCCACCTGAAAAAAGAGAAGCTAATTTCATAATCTAAAAAATAATTCATTCAACAAATTTTTGAGATTTGTTGAAAAAGGATGCTTCATTACTCATAATCCTCATCAACATTCAGACGGCTTTTCCGCTCATCATCAGCATCCACACTAAGATTTGATGCGCATGATTTTAGTTTTATCCATAACAACCCAATATTCAACATTTTGTCCATTTTCTAATTTGCCTTTGACTTCATCATCAATTAACGAAATATCAATGGTCTCAAATGTTTCAGAATCCATTACTTGAACGGTGTCACCGTTAATTGAAATTATTTGTCCAACTTTTTTGTTAATCATGGGAACATGAATTTGCATGCTGACTGGACCTACAAGAGGTCTTTTTTGGCCATCAAAAATTCCTTCACCTACAATTCGGGCTTTAGCTGCACCGTGTTTTCCTGGTTTTGATGTATCATATTCAACAATTCTACATGGTTCACCACTTGGTTGGTCAGTATGCGGTAATAGAATATAAGATCCTATTTTCAATGAACCAAGATCGGATGGTTTACTCATGAAAAACAGTTTTTGGTCGAATATTTAACTTTTCTACTTCAATTGATCAAGAAGAGATAAGCTCAGTAAATTAGTCATTGTCATGCCTTTTCGGTTTACATCCCGTCTTGTCTGTTCACAGTATTTCTTAACACTCTGATGGCTCTTTTCACTTGCAACTTCAATTACTACAACATGTTCAGAATACGGAAAAGTGAATTTTGATGGCGTTAAGCAAAATAGATTCATGTTTCCAAATCCTGCTTTCTCAATTTTCTCTCTTTTTAGTAGAAGGTTTGCAATTTCCTGGAAGTCTTCACCATCCTCTCCATATTCTAAATAATAGATAGTTACAAAATTTGTTTCTCCTTGTACTTCTCTTTGGAATAAATCATCGTGTATATTGAATACAAATGAGGTCTTGTCTTGATTGTGTTGAAGAAGATCTTTTGAGATATGTGAACTATCTTTGAATTTAGCAAGAAGATAATGATTAGTAGAATCTGAAAAATAGGGTTTACTTTCAGTAGAGAATGTCCCTGTAACAAAAAACAATTTTTCAATATTTTTTGATTTTATCCATGTTTCTTTAAGTTCTACAGATTCATGAGTATGCAAATAAGGAGCACAGACATAACCAGAATAAGATAGTTCTAGTTTAGACATTCAGTAATCAAGGATATTTCAGACTATTTATCCTTATAATCAACTCAACGATCATAAATGAAATAACCTACGATAGTTTTTTAATACGAGAGATCCTCGTTTTTCTTGTCCCAAGCTAGCTCAGCCTGGTAGAGCTTCCGGCTGTAGTTGTTGGCTTTAGATGGCTGACCGAATAACAGCATATCAGGCATACAGAAACCGGGTTGTCGAAGGTTCAATTCCTTCGCTTGGGACCACAAATTTTTCTAAAAAAATATGAAATTAAAAATAATAAAAAGATAGACTGATTTAAGAAAACATTGTTGAACTCTTAAATTGAAAAAGTTGTTGCCTATGCTGTTTTTTTAACTTTTTGGGCTGCTGGTCCTTTTTGACCTTCGCCTACTTCAAACTCGACTTTATCGCCTTCGTTGATGAATCCGTCAACATCTGATTTGTGAACAAACAGATCGTCTCCACCTTCTCTTTCGATAAAACCAAAGCCCTTAGTACGGTTAAACCACTTTACGGTGCCTTGTTCCATTTGATACTGAAGTAAAGTATTCGCTATATTAACTAAACAAACTAAAACAATATAACAAAATTAGAAATCTTTTGGGATATGATTATTATCTTTTAACCACTCAACTTGTGGCAGGGTAAATCTCCAAACAATGTCACCGCGCTCAGCATCTTTAAAATCCCAAGGTGCGATTATCACAATATCATTGTCACGAATCCAAACTCTTCTCTTTAATTTTCCTCTAATGCGTCCTCTTCGAATCAAATTATCAGCACACTTTACCATGACGTTTTCACCGCCAAGCATTTTCATCACACGGCCAAATTGCTCACCTTCTTCAGGAAGGCGAATTTCTTTTAATGCACTTTCGTTTTTTACTTGTCGCTTACCCATGCCATACATTAACAATTTGAGCATATAACTGGTAGGGTTTTTGGTTACAATGACAGGGGGACAATACGCAAGAGATTTTATCCAATGTGATGAAGAAAATATGTGGAATTCAAATGTGTTGAAGAATGCTCGCAGTGTTGTATTGAGAGAGAATATTATCCAAGTAAAGAATTTGGAAAAATTGGAGTGTTAATACTTCCCGAGGAAAAAGAAAAGATTGAAAAAATATCAGAAATTAATAAAGTAGATATCAAAATTTTGCCAAGAATTGGAATTTCAGAAGAAAGAAATTCTTCACCTACAAAAATTTTAGCATATCAACTTATGGGAGTTGAAAAAAATGGAAATACTTGCCCATTCCTAGATACTGCAAGTGGAAATAAATCACCGCATGGAGGATTCCCATGCAAAATTTATGAGAATAGACCACTTGCCTGCAGAGCATATCCATTAATTGAATCAGAACCAATCACACTTGATCAAAAATGCAAGTTTTGCAAAGAACATGGAAATGCAGATAAAAATCTAAATTCAGAAATGGAAGCACTTGTAAAAATTAAAGATGGTATGGATGTAGATTCCCCCATCATTTGGAGATTTGCAACAAAAGTTGGGGAAGATGAAGATCAAGAGATATTAAAAGCAGGTTGGATTTTGGAAGGCTAAACTATTCCTAAAAATAAGATGTGTAATAAAGAATCAACCAAAAATTCAAAAGGCATTAGAACTTTTGCTCGGTATGAGTGAAGATGCATGGTCAAATCTAGATAAAGTTGATCAAAAAATTATAGAGATTTTAAACAGTAATGCAAGAACACCGTCAAAAGAAATTGCATCAGAATTAAAAAAGTCGGGTCATGATGTTTCAGATAGAACAATTCGAAAAAGAATAGAGAGACTCGAAAAAAGTGGAATAATTAAGGGATACAAAGCGGTTCTAACAGACGTATCAGGAATTAATGAATATCAAGTAGTTTTAATGAAAATCAAACCTTCAAAATCCCTTGAAGCAGTAAAGGACTCCATCAAAGATTTTATCACAAAATTAGATAATTATCTCCTTGTTGCCAATATGAATGGCGAATGGAATATGTTAGTCATCATGCAATTGAATTCAGAAAAATCAAATCCAGCGCAAAAAATTGTTGAAAAGTTTTCAGACGAATTAATTGATTATAGAATTAATGAAGTAGATATCAAGGACGTAAATATTCTAAATATGTCATTGTTGTTATTGTAGTAGAGAGTATTCTGATTCTGTAATATCTATAGATTTTTTGAGTTCATCGAGAGTGAATGGTTTTTGAATAAATGCAGATACTCCTGAACTAATTGTCTTGTTTACTCTAGATGTGTTTTTTTCATCTGCAGTAATGACTATAATTTGCAAATGTAGATTTTCCTTGAGTAATTTTGATGCAACAACATCACCTTCAAGATCAGGCAATCCCATATCAAGAAGAACTATAGGAGATTTATTTTCAGAATAAAGTTTTTTGCATCCTTTGATTGCATCTTTTCCATTTTCAAAAATATGAATTTCATTGTAACCTAATTTTTCAACATAGTTTTGTAATTTCATTGAAATTGCTTTACTATCATCGATGATAACAATAGGTCTCGTAACATGAATTTTTGTTGGAATCATAACTTTTGCTTTTTGATATGCATCCTTTGCTTTGTCAAATTCCCCCTGTAACAAAAAACATTTTGAAGCACAAAGTAACGCGCCTCGCATATTTGGAGAATTTTCTAATTTTGAATATTTTACAAACAAATTTCCAGCTTCTTGGATTTCATTTTCAGATTCTTTCCCCTGCCTTTTTTTGCATTCAGCTGCTAACATAAACAATAAAGCGGATTTCAAATACTCGGATTTTTTTAAGGATTCTGCTTGATCAAGGAACAGGTTATGCGCTGTTATGAACTGTTTATTCTTTAGATGAGTAAGGGCAATTTCACAATTTATTTTAGTATTCAATATCCATATCCAATTTTTTTATTTTATAAGATTTTGTAGTATTCTTTCAAACTAGGGGTTAATTACAGCACGACCAACAATTTTCCTTGCCTTTAGATCCTCTAAAGCAGTATTCGCTTCATCAAGTTTGTATCTTTTTGAAATCATGGGATTGATTATTCCCTTTCTTGCAAGATCAAGCAGTTCTACCATATCAGTGTAATTTCCAGTATAAGCTCCCTGAATAACAATAGATTTGAGAGGGATTGTGACAAGAGATACCTCAAGGGAACCACCAAACAAGCCAACTAAAACTATATTTCCTCTTTTTCTAATAACACCTAATGCGGTTCTAACAGTTTGTGGAGCATTAACAAAATCAATAACACTGTCAGCTCCCTTTCCATTACAAATTGAAATTATTTTATCAACTGGACTTCCGGTTCCGCTAGAAAGAGAACCTGATACGTTAGTATTAACAACAAAGTCAGCTCCCATCTTTTTTGCAGTATCAAATTTTTTATCATCATTATCAATGCAGATAATTTTTGCTTTTGTTATGGCTTTTGCAATTTGTATTGCCATTAACCCTAGACCACCAGCACCGATAATTAGTAGAAATTCAGGGGAATTTTCATTTGCTTTTTTAACAGCATTGTATGCAGTAAGTCCAGAACATGCAAGTGAAGTTGCAGAATCAGGATCAACGCCATCAAGCTTAGCTAAATATTTAAAATTTGGAATCAAAGCATAATCAGAATAACCACCATCTTGAAAAACACCCATTGATCGTGGAGCATCACATAGGTTTTCATTTCCAACTTTACATGCAGGGCATTCCCCACATCCAATCCATGGAAAAACTAGAACGTCATCTCCTTTGGAAATCCCAGACACATCGTCTCCTAGATCTTCAACAGTTCCAACAATTTCATGCCCAGGAGTTACAGGATATTTTACACCTCTATCTGTAACTTTCATAAATTGTCCATCACCTAGATCATACCCACCTTCCCACAAGTGCAAATCACTGTGACATACACCTACAGATTTTACCTTTAGAAGAACTTGACTTCCGTGAGGCTTTGGAGTATCAGATTCAGATACTGCAAGAGGCTCGTTTGGGCCTGTAATTCTAGCTGATTTCACAAAGGGGTTTTTTTTCTGAACAATATAAGAGTTGACTGGAAGTGAGAAAAAAATAGAGCCCTAAGATATTATTGAATAAGTAAGAAAACTACTACGTGAGCGAAGCGCAAACTCCAAACAGCATTTCTCAAGAACCTGTAAACATCTTATTTAGTCCATCATCTGTTGCAAAAAAAGATGTATGGGAAATTGATCTTATTCAAATTTTAAATTTATTAATAAAAATTCTTGAAAAAACAGGCAAAAAGGATCTAAAAGTAGCAGGAATGGCAGCATTATCATCATCGTTGATTTACAGAATGAAAGTTGAAAGTATTTTTGCGTTACAAAAAGCAGCAATGGAGAAAAAACCAATGTACCAAAGAACAGATGTGGATATAGAGTTAATCGATATCCCATATAGACATGAATCGACTTATCCAGTTTCATTAGATGACTTGTTAGGATTACTACAAAATTTGATAGGAACAATTGCAAATCCTCAATCAAGAAGAAACAGACAATTAGATATTGAGCCAATCGTAGCTCCTGATTTTCAAGAATATTTCATTTCACTTGAAAGCATAATAGGAAAATACGAAGACTTGGTTATGAAAAAAATTTCATTGACAGGATTTGGATTACTGCAAGACATCATTTCAGAGTTAGATCAAGTCGATTCAATCAGATGCTTCTTTGCAATATTGTTTCTGGCAAGAGACCAAAAAGTAGATCTTGAGCAAATTGGCGATGATATAAAAATCATCATAATAAAAGAAGAATTAACAAACTAATCAAAAATGGAGAAAAGAGTTCTTTAACTATATTTTAGAGGAGATAATGTGGGATTGACCAAAATTGAAGATATGAATGAGGCAACTGCAAGAATAGAGGCTGCATTATATTCATCAGGAAGACCACTAAGAGTAGAAGATATAATCAAAGCATCAGGCACGGAATCTAGGACAAAAACACTAGAATTGCTCGATACTATTATGAAAAAAACAAAGAACACATTCAAAGCACTTGAAGTAGTAATTCTTCCAGACGGATCATATGTAATGCAACTAAAACCAGAGTATAGTTCAACGGTTAAAAGATATGCATCAAAACCAGTACTTCCAAATGCAACACTGAAAACATTATCATATATTGCATATATGCAACCAATCTCATCAAAACAACTTGTTGAAACAAGAGGTTCGGGTGTTTATTCACATCTAAAGGAACTACGACAGTTAGATTACATCAACCATCAAAATGTTGGGCGATTAAAAATTTACAGTACAACAGAGAAATTCCAAAAATATTTTGGCATTCAAGGAGATGTAGAAGATCTTAAACAAAGACTGTTTTCCAAAGTTAGAAAAACGGCAAGTATGAGTCATACAAATCCCACACCCCAAATAGTACAAAACTAATTTAAGAAAAAGTGATCACGGCTAGTTTTTTGCGTTTTGTATAAATTAGAGTAATTTAGTCAAGTTTTTGTGAGAAAATCCGTAGAGAATTTAGCAACAAGTAAAATTACTGGAGGAAGAAGACATCCATTAAGAATTAGAAGAAAATATGAAATTGACAGATATCCAAATGAACCTATCAATGCAGCTCAAATATCTATTACAAGAAGAGTTCGTGGAAATAATAGAAAAACAGCATTGAAATCAGTTGATTTTGTCAATCTAGCAACAGGGGATGCTAAAGTAAAGAAAACAAAAATTATCAAAGTATTAGATAATACTACAAACAATGATTACAAAAGACGAGGCATCATTACAAAAGGTGCAATACTTGAAACACAAGAAGGAAAATGTAAAGTTGTTTCAAAACCAGGGCAAACAGGAATAGTTAACGCAATTTTACTAAAGGAATAAAATGAAAGATTACGAACACATCGTAATCTGGTTGGATTATTTCAACAAGAATTTAAAAAAATCAAAAGGCAGACGGGTGGGATTGGAAAAATGTGTTTTTGATCCTTCACTAAAAGAATTGATGGATGCAACAAAAGATGCAGGATTTGAAATTACAGAGTCTAACGACAAAGTGAGATTTCCTAAACGGCCATTTGTCAGATCAGGGTATGTTATTTTACCAAAAGAATCTTCTAAGACAAAAATTTTAAACAAAATTTCAGAAAAACTAGTGTCAAAAAGAAGCAAACAAACAAGATAAAATCAAATCTAGCTCTTAGCTAAAGTAAAGTTGACAGAAGTCTATGATAAGAATATGATAATTACTATTCTTAATTGCAGGAGGTAGGCGAAATAATGCACCTAGCCGGTAGTGGCAGGGTAATCATTCAACTATCTAAAGAATTAGTTGAAGGACAAATACTCTGTGACGAGAAAGGAACTAGAGTTGCAAAAGTAAACGAAATGATTGGTCCAGTAAGTAGGCCATATGCATCAGCTACGCCATTAACGAATAGTATAAAAAAATACATTGGTAAAAGCGTTTACGCAACAGAGCAATCTCCTGTCAATAAACCAAAAAAATTTAGGAGAAGAAAATAATGAACATACTAGAAAAACAAAACTGTCCTGAATGTAAATCTACATTAGTAGACGACATGCAGAATGGTGAAATCATCTGTTCTGGTTGCGGCGTAGTAGTCGATGATCAGATATCAGATTATGGTCCAGAAACTATTAGCTCAAATTTCGAAGACAAAATGAAATTAGCAAGAGCTACGGGACAAACAACTTATTCCCAACATGATTTGGGAATAACTACTGAGATTTCAATCAGTGCAAAAGACTTTAGCGGAAAAACAATCAACCGTGAAGTTGCAAATCAAATGCACAATCTCAGAAAGTGGCAACAAAGAGTTAGAGTTTCCTCACCAAAAGAGAGAAGACTTGCAAATGTATTAACAAAAATGGGAGAAACATGCGACAGTCTTAATCTTTCAAAAAATGTGTTGGAAACTGCTTCTATGATATACAGAAACTTGGACGGACATGTTGATGTGAAGGGAAAATCAGTAGTTAGCATAACGGCAGCTACAATTTACATGGCATGCAAACAATGTGATGTAGTAAGATCACTAGAAGAAATTTGTCGCGGAGTTTGTCCACCAAAAGATGTAAAATCTAAAACAAAACTTGCAGCAAGATACTATAGAACCATGGTAATGGAAATGGGGCATTTAACAGCCCCAGTTGTAACCATGGACAAATACATCTCAAAGATAGCAAACATGACACAAACGGAGGTTAGAGTTGAAAGGCTAGCCTTGGAAATTGCAGAAAAAACAAAAGATAGCAGCATTGCAGATGGAAAAGCTCCAAATGGAATTGCGGCAGCATATCTATATGTTGCATCGGTATTACTTGGACAAAATGTTCTACAAAGAGACGTTTCAAGTATTGCAGGAGTAACAGAAGTCACTATCAGAAATAGATGTAAAGAAATTCTAACATGCTACAAACTCAAAATTACTTTAAGACCATCTCTGGCCAAATATTAAACCCCCCCCCCTCTTTTCATTTTATTAAAAAATCCTATTAGGATCAGCTAAATTTCGTCGGTATTATATAGAGAATCAGAGGAATGTGCGTCATGGCAGTATTAGAAATCAAAGATCTTCATGTTTCACGAGAAGGAAAAGAAATTCTCAAAGGTGTGAATCTAAAGACAGGACCAGGAGAAGTACATGCCATTATGGGGCCAAATGGTTCTGGTAAAAGTACGCTAGCTTACACATTACTTGCACATCCAAAATATGAAGTGACTAAAGGAGACATTTTGTTAGATGGTGAGAGCATTTTAGAATTATCAGCAGATGAAAGAGCAAAGAAAGGATTATTCTTAGGATTCCAGTATCCAACCGAAGTTTCGGGTGTAGGATTTTCTCATTTTCTAAGAACAGCATACAATTCTTTGAGCAAAGCACTCGAAGGTGACGACAGAGAAGTATTCATCACAGTTAGAGAATTTCAAAAATATCTAAAAGAGAACCTAGAAAAAGTTGGATTAAAAGAAGAATTTCTATCAAGATATCTCAATGAAGGATTCTCTGGCGGAGAGAAAAAACGTGCAGAGGTTTTACAAATGGCAGTACTAAAGCCAAAAATTTCAATTTTAGATGAACCAGATTCAGGATTAGATATTGATGCAGTTCAAGCAGTAGCACAAGCAATAAGCAAAGTTTCAGGAAAAGATGCAACAGTAATTGTAATTACTCACTACGCCAGAATATTGAAATTCTTAGATAAACTAGATTTTGTTCATGTTTTTGCCAGAGGTCAAGTTCTAAAAACAGGTGATGCATCCCTTGCAGACAAACTAGAAGCAGAGGGATATGATTGGGTATTAGAACAACCTGCATAATCAAATTTAACCTATAAATTTTATCAAAGACATATTGATTTACAAAGTACATGTTACATTTTCTAAAGAATTTTTAGAAATAAATGAAAATCAAATCAAAATAGGGATAAAATCAAAACCATTCAAGGGTGAAGCAAACAAAGAGATAATCAAAAAAATTGCAAAACATTTTGGCATATCCACAAGTCTAGTTCAAATCAAATCAGGCCACAAATCACAAGAGAAAATTATCGAGATTCTACAATAGATAATCTAGTTTTTGTTTAAATAGGGTTTCAAAATTGTAAAAAACATGTCAGAAGAACATAATCAATATTATTTTAATTTCTCATTTTTCAAAGTTGATCCTAAATGGAGATGGATGGCCGATTTGGCAAAAGAAGAATCTGCAAAAGAAGTTGAAAATGTAATTAATAATTCAGGCATAATGTTTAGATCATATTCTAATTTAGGATTAAGAGATGATGCAGACTTTTTGTTTTGGTTTGCAGCAAAATCAGTTGAAGAAATCCAGATGGTAATTGAAAAAATTTACAAGACTGTTTTTGGAAAATATATTCTTCCATCTAGAACATATTTGTCATGCACAAGACCATCAATTTATGTACAAGAACAAAAAACACATGGATTTGTTACAGGAAATGAACCGAAAAAACATGTTATTGTTTATCCATTTACAAAGACCAGAGAATGGTATCTACTTCCAAAAGAGAAACGTCAGGAAATAATGAATGAACATATAGAAGTCAGCAAGAAATTCCCCCAAGTAATTCTCAACACAACATATTCGTTTGGAATACATGATGAAGATTTCATGTTAGCCTTTGAAGTAGACAACATTAGAGATTTTCAGGATCTCATTATGGAGTTAAGAGAGACTCAGGTGTCCACATATGTTAAAAATGACATCCCCATGATAGTATGTGTTAAAAAAGACATTGTGCCATTAATCTCAAGTTTGGGTTAACCATTTGAAGGAATTTTTCACAATACAAGTAAATTTCCGTTTAAAAATCAAGATATCACCTCTGCAAATCTTGGATAAACATAAATGATGAAATTTCAAACGAGGAAATGGTTTTGAAATATATAATATCAAACTCAAAACTAGAGTGGGTAAAAATTGAATTACAATAAACTAGGAAAAACAGACATCAAAGTATCAGAGTTAGGATTTGGCGCATGGTCCATAGCACTAGATTGGTGGGGTAAAAAAATTGAAGAAGACGAAGCAAAAAGGATGCTCAAAAAGGCATATGATTTAGGGATTAACTTCTTTGAAACGGGAGACATGTATGGTAAAGGAAAAAGTGAGAGACTAATTGGAGAAGTTTTCAAGGACATGAGAGATGAAATTGTAATTTCTACGAAATACGGATATGATTTTTCAGAGGTAGAACAGATCGGACATAGTGAGCTTCCTCAGAGATTTGATGAAGATTTTACTCGAAAAGCATTAAGAGATAGTTTAGAAAGATTACAAACAGATCATCTCGACATGTATGGTCTACATAATCCAAAATTAAAACACATTAGAGATGATTCAATTTTTAATGTATTAGATAGTTTCATAGAAAATGAAACGATAAAGACATACCAAGTTGCACTGGGTCCTGCAATTGGATGGACACAAGAAGGTCTAGAAGCAATGGAGAGGCCAAATGTAAGTGCAGTTCAAACAGTTTACAATATTTTAGAACAAACACCAGGAAATGAATTGATGAGAAAAGCAGAAGAAAAAAACGTAGGGATTCTCGTGAGAGTACCAGAAGCATCAGGAATTCTTACAGGTAAAGTAAATGCAGATACTAAAATCAATGAGAAAGACCACAGATCCGTAAGAAAAGGAGAATGGATTAAAGCATCGCTAGAAAAAGTGGAGATCTTACGACCCATTGCAGAAAGAAATGGACTAACAATTACAGAACTATCTATGAAGTTTATCATGTCAAAGAAAGGGTTTGCATCTGTCTTTCCAACAGTAGTTAGTGAAGAAGAGATAGTGAATTATGTAGAAATGACAAAAGGAGGCTACATTCCGGCATCAGACATGAAAGAGATCGAAGAGTTGTATAATTCGTGGCCATCTTATGAATTAAAGGCAACACCCCAAGCAAACTAATTAACATATGGACATTCCAATCGATTCAAAAAAAACTTTAGAAACAATAGAAAAGATGAGACTTGGCAAAATTGGGCAATATAAAAAATGGAAACCAATAATTAAAAAAATCAAAAATGAGGAGCCCTTAAATCCCGGAGAATTAGAATACTATTCAAATTTAACTAGAATCTATAAGGATTCCAGCATTTCTAGCAGAAGTAGAATTTATCATACAAAACTCTCAGAACTAGATGAAACTCCTCCCTGTAATTCATGCGGTGAAAATTCAGAATATTATTGCAACATGAATGATCAGTATTTTTGCACTATTCACATAGTTGGACACGATGAAAATGAGATTTAGGAAGCAGGCACTTTTTCTGCCAAACTAAATGAATTTTCGACAAAGTATTCTACACGTGTTTTTTTGAATTCACGAGAGCTGAAGAGAATTTTGTAATCATCAACATGAATTTGTTTCTGAATTGTTTTTGCCATTTCGTTTGCCTCATCATGGGTTTTACAATGAATCATTGAAAATACATTATAAGGCCAATCAGAATATGTGGGACGTTCATAACAATGACTTACCTGAGGAAATGATCCCAAAGTTTCTCCAACTTTTGAAATTTTATCTTCAGGTACTTTCCAAACAATCATACCATTTGCAGTAAATCCAACTTGCCTATGTCTTAAGATTGCTGCAAATCTTCTCATCACACCAATCTCTTCATAGTATTTCATTTTTTCAAATAATTCTGCTTCAGTAATTCCAAGATTTTTGGCAGATTTTACAAAGGGTTCATCAATGATTTCCATATCTTTTTGTAATTCACGAATAAAATTTTTATCTTCTTCAGTAGGATTGAATTTGATATTTTTAATTTCTTTTTTCTCTTCTGTTGGTGCAACTTCATGTTTTTTATCATCAACCATGTCTAGCTTTACACCAATCTTAAACAATTGTAATGTAGGAAGCATTCTTACTTTTTTGATTCCTTTAAGGACATTGAATTTATCAAGCTCTTCTTTCAAGTCAGAACCAGGAGGAACTGCCAAAGTGAACCAAAGGTTAAACTCATGATCGCGTTCATAGTTATGACTGACGCCAGGATGGCGATTAATTTGACTTGCAACATATTCTAGTTTATCATCTTCAATTTCCATTGCAACCAAAGAACTGGTATATCCAAGTTTTCGAGTATCAAAAATTGCACTTAGTTGTCTCAGAACACCAATTTCCTTTAGATGGTTTAGACGCTCTTTGATGAGTTTCGGTGTGGTGTTAAATTTTTTAGCAATTGCATCAAAAGGTCTTGTAACAAGTGGAAAAGTCCATTGAATCTCATTTAAAAGTTCTTTATCAGATTCGTTCATCGAGGTCATCAAGTCAATATTTTGCTCATTCAATTAAAAATGTAGCTAGAAGGAATTCAATGATTTTTAATACATAAATAGAAACTCAAGTCCCTTTGATCGATGATAGTTGATCTTAATATACAAAATAAAAGAATAATTGTTATAGGAGGAGGAAATGAGGCTGAAAAAAGAATCAATTCATTATTAAAACAAAATTGCAACATACTAGTAATTAGCGATACTGTAAATTCGAAAATTAGGAAACTGGCAAAAGACAATAAAATAAAATTAAAAAAACAAAAAATTCAAGACATAAAATTTATTTCGACTCTTAATCCACATATGATTATTACAACAACAAATGACAAAAAAGTAAATCAAAAAATAATCAATGAAGCAAAAAAGAAAAAAATCATTGCATATAGTTCCGATAATCCAGATGAGAGTGACTTTTCAAACCCGGCAATTATTGATTTTAATAAGATGGTTCAGATTGCAATATTTACAGGAGGGCAAAGTCCTGCAATGTCAAAGAAAATTAAAGACAAATTAGAAAAAGCATTAAAAAATATAATTACAAAAGAAGACATATCTCATATAAAAATTCAAAAGATCGTAAGAAAAATTGCAAAGGAATCAATTTCCATCCCAACACAGAGAAAAGAGTGCTTACATAAAATCATGAATGATAATGAGATTGATCAGTTAATAAAAGACGGGCAAATAAAAAAAGCTGAAAAGCGAGCAATTACAATATTGAGAAATTGGAAATGAATCAAAATATAATCAATGCACGTGTTACTTTTCGTAATTCACCAATTCACATTCTTGAACGATTTACAATAAAAAACATGGAAAGTGCATATGATCAATTCAAAAAACATTCAGGATTAGATGAATGTGTAATTATTCAAACATGTAACAGAATAGAGTTATTTGGTAAATCAAAAACATATGACATAGACAAAATCAAGAAAACGTGGGCAGCAATTACGGGGATTGAGGAAGAAGCATTTGATGAAAATATGGAATGCGTTGAAAACAAGGAAGCTTTACATCATTTGTTAAAATTAACATCAGGATTAGATTCAATGGTATTAGGCGAAGAGCAGATCTTAGGTCAAATAAAAAACTCCATTACTTCAGCTAGAGAAACAAAAGCATCAGGTCAGCATCTTAACACACTATTTGATAAGGCAATAAGAATAGGTACAAGAATTAGAAATACAAGTGGAATTGGTGCAGGCGGAATATCGGTTGGATCCATGGCGGTAAAACTTGCAGAAGAGAATATTGATGAATTAAAAACAAAAAAAGTTTTGTTAATTGGAACAGGGGAAGTATCTACGCTTGTTGCAAAATCATTACAGAGAAGAGGATATACATTTGATGTGACTAGTAGAACACTTGGAAGATCAGAGACATTTTGTGAAACAATGGGTGGAAATCCAATAAAGTTTGAAGAGGTTCTTTTAGGATTTTATAATTATGATGTGATTTTTGTTGCAACAACAGCACCATATTTTCTTGTAACAAACGAAAGAATAACTGAAGCAATGAAAAACAAGAAAGGAGGAATAATGATTTTAGATTTATCAAATCCAAGAACAGTTGATGAAAAAGTTGCAACAATTGGAGGGATTAAATTGATGAATCTAGATCAAATTGCAGAAATGGTTGAAAAAAATATGAATGCACGATTAAACAAAGTAAAAACAGTTGAAAATATAATTAATGAGGAAGTTTCCGTATTAGAAGCCTCAATGAAAAGATTAGATGCAGAACCACTAGTGAAAGACGTATTCAAGAACATAGAGAATCTACGAGAAAAAGAGTTCCAAAAAGCTCTTCAAATGCTTGATGAAAAGGACGAGAAAAAAATCAAGATTATTGAAGAATTAACAAAAGCAGTAGTAGAAAGTATTGTGTCAATACCTATGAATAACATTAGAAAAGCATCTGAGCAAGGAAAACCAGATGTTTTAGAATTGGCAAGCAAGTTATTTGACTATAAAAAACAAAACCAGGCAGACTAGAATTATATTTTAGCCAAAGAGAATTTCATCATGTCATTTCCTGCAAGACGCCTTCGCAGACTAAGAACATCTGAAAAGATGAGAGAATTGATTCAACAGACCACATTATCTCCAAAAGATTTCATTTGCCCAGTATTTGTTCAAGAAGAACTAAAAACAAGAGTAAATGTAGAATCAATGTCAGAAATCGAAAGGCTTCCATTAAAAGACATAAACGATGAGGTAGGAACAATTAGCGATTTAGGGATTCCTGCAATCATGCTTTTCGGCATCCCAACTCAAAAAGATGAAGCAGGCACTTCAGCATTTGACGATAATGGAATTGTTCAAAAGGCAATATCTCAGATTAGGAAAAATTTTGGCGATAAAATAGTGATAATGTCAGATGTTTGTCTATGCCAATTCACATCTACTGGACATTGTGGAATTATTCAAGGAGACAAAATTGATAACGACACCAGTTTAGATACACTTGTAAAAATAGCTGTTAGCCAAGCAAAAGCAGGTGTAGATACAGTATCACCATCAGCAATGATGGACGGTCAAGTTGCTGCAATTAGAAAAGCGCTTGATGATGAAGGATTTACAGATGTTTCAATAATGTCTCATTCAGCTAAACATCGTTCAAACTTTTATTCACCATTTAGAGATGCAGCAGAATGTGCACCAAAATTCGGAGACAGAAAAACATACCAAGTTCCATATACAAATGCAAGAGAAGCAATGATGGAAGTTGAGACAGACATCAATGAAGGAGTAGATATTGTGATGATAAAACCAGCATTATCCTATTTAGATTTAATAGCAGAAACTAGAAAAAAATTCAACATCCCAGTTGCTGCATACAGTGTTTCTGGAGAATATGCTTTGGTAAAAGCTGCATCACAACTAGGATATGTGAATGAAAAAGACATCACAGAGGAAATACTATACTCAATTAAAAGAGCAGGAGCAGACATGATAGTAACATATTTTGCAAAATCTGCTGCAAGATTTCTTCAAGAGGCATGAGAAACGACGAGCGTTTTGAGATTCAAAGAGCATTTGATTTATTGCCACATGTTATAGGCTCGAGTTGGGCAGTAATATGGTTCAGAATGAAAGGAATCAAAAAGCCTACAAGAGACGAATACAGAGAAAAGACACTAGAATTTTTAAGAAAAATAGAACCAGTTTTTGAATCTTATCCAAAAGAAGAGGGATTTCTAGACATTATCAAATACATAGAATTTAGAAAAAATCAAGAATATGAGAAGATAAAATCAGGAGAAAACAAAGAAGTTGAAACTAGATATGATAGATATGTGGATTATGGCTAAATCTCATGTTTTAGTTGTTTTAAAAAATCCTTTAAGATAATAGTCCTCTTCTTTGCTTCTATTTTGCCTGATTTTGTATTCATTAAAGATTCCAGTTTGAATAATTTTTTAAAGAAATGATCTATGGTCCATATTGAATCATCAGGTATTCTTTGTTTACAAAAAGGATCATTTGGATTATAAAATGGACGTTTTAAGGAACCGCCAGTTGCAAAAACTCGAGCAAGTCCAATTGCACCCAACGCATCTAATCTATCTGCATCTTGAAGAATTTTTCCTTCAATGCTAGATGGAATTTTATTTTGCGAGAAACTATGATCTCTGATTGCATTAGAAATTATTGCAATTTCTTCAGTTGAGAAACCATATTTTTTTAAAATAGTTTTAGATTTTTTTGCACTCGCAATCGAAGACATTTTAGAACGCTTGTCAGATTTTGGATAAGATATCAAATCATGTAATAAAGCGGCACTTAAAACAAGTTTTTCATTTGCTTTTTCTTTTTTGCAGATTTTTTGAGCATTTTTGTAAACTCTCATAATGTGATCAAAATCATGTGCAGAATCATTTTCAATTCTTTGTTTTACTTCATCTTTTAATAAATCAAGTACGGACATTTAGATTCTCCAAATTTTTGGTTTTACAAATTTTATTTTTTTCTGAGTTATTAAAACAGTCCAATTAATAGACGCAAATAAAATGATGGCCCCAATTCCTGCACCATCAATTAACAGAATTCCAGTTAGACGATCTTCAAAGATTTCAAAAAAGGGTCTCAAAACAGCATCACCAAAATAAATCATTAGGACATAAGAAATTGTTCTACCAAACCAGAACCCTGCATAGATACTTATGCTCTTGGCACGCATTAACCCATAGGCGATGAACAGCATATTGCTTGGAAGAGGTGTGGCTCCAAATAGAAAAGATGCAATCACATAGCCGTATTTTTTTCGATTCAAGTAATCACCAATTATGTCAAGATTGGTTTTCTGCTCTTCTCCAACAAATTTTCGGAATAACCCACTGATTTTTTTGAGAAAAAATCTACCAAGAGTGGCACCAGAAGCACCCACCATTGCAAGAAAAAAAACATTCAAGCTGGGGTCTAGAAGATAAAATGAGGTCAAAACAATCCAACTCGGAGGCATCAGAATAGGAGCAGTATTTACTCCAATCAACACAAGAAAAATTCCAAAATATGAATATTCACTAAAAATTTCAAAAATATCCAAGTTCTTTCAAAAATTCTATCTCTTTTTTTGTTTCTAAACCCTTGGATCAGCACTTAGTCATAAAAAAATTTTATAATGATCTAAAAAATTAAAAGAATTACAAGTTTTTCAAAACAATGATCATGTTTTCTAACAATTTGGATCAATCATGCAATATCTTTATAAGCAATTTGTGACTACACTGTATATGTCCGAGATGGTTTGGAAATGTTTTAGATGCAACCTATCTTTCAAGGACGAAGAATTAGCTGAAATGCATAAAAAAATATCAAGACATTCTACAACCAAAGTTAAAGCACTAGTTGCATAATTTTTCTGACAATATTCATGAATTAATGAAATGCAGAGGGTGGGATTTGAACCCACGAACTCCTGAGAGAAGGGATTTCCTATTATGAAGATCTTGAGTCCCTCTCGGTTGACCGGGCTTCGATACCTCTGCACTGAGATTGAGTAAACACCAATATTTCTCGATTACTATTATAGAAAAACAGAACAGTGATCTGAATTTTCATTATTTTTTGAGAAAGCTTATAATCGTGCTAATTCGATTCAAAATTACATGACAGAATTCATACCAATTTCACAAGCAAAAAAAATGCGAAGTGGAGTTAATGTAAACGCCCAAGTAAAAAGCAAAGGAGATCCAAGAACTGTAAATCTCAAAAGTGGAGGAACAGTGGATGTCTGTGATGCAATAATTGCTAACGGTGAAACAGAAGATGACCAAATGAAGCTCACTTTGTGGGGAGACGATATCAAGGCAGTCAATGTTGGAGATACTGTTGTTATCACAAACGGATATACAAATGAGTTTAAAGGTGAAGTATCCCTAACCAAAGGCAAATTTGGTCAAATGGAAATAAATCCTCAATAATTTTACATTTTTTCATAATAAATTCCTAGAATTATAGATTCTAGGTATGTCTATAGAAAATGGTGATAACTTTTCACACATATCAGAAAAGAAAATACATGGATTCTACCCCTAGATGTTACATTCTTTTTGAAAATTTTTGCAAATCAAAAAGAACTTTCCAAACATACAAGAAAACATTAGACTTGTTTTTGAGTTGGTCTAACAAGGATTATGAATCGTTTGTTCTTTTGTCAGAATTTGAGAAAAATGAACTAATACAAGATTGTATGATTCATCTTAGAAAGAGGATAAAATTCTATGGATGTTAGCCCTAATTCATGCCTAATTATCTAACAGGAGTATTCAAGGTCCTAAAAGTAAATCAATGCAATTACAGAAATAACGGATCCGAGTTTTTTTAGAAGCACATGATAAAACAAACAAATTTTTGTTTTAAAAAATTGTAATAAGGAATTTATCGTTTAGATTTCTTTGCTGGTTTCTTTTTAGCTGCAATCTTTCTTGCTGGTTTCTTTTTAGCTGCAATCTTTCTTGCTGGTTTCTTTTTAGCTGCAATCTTTCTTGCTGGTTTCTTTTTAGCTGCAGTCTTTCTTGCTGGTTTCTTTTTAGCTGCAATCTTTCTTGCTGGTTTCTTTTTAGCTGCAGTCTTTCTTGCTGGTTTCTTTTTAGCTGCAGTCTTTCTTGCTGGTTTCTTTTTAGCTGCAGTCTTTCTTGCTGGTTTCTTTTTAGCTGCAATCTTTCTTGCTGGTTTCTTTTTAGAAGAGAGGCGTTTTTTTGCCAAAAGTTCACGTAATTTTGAAGATGTCTTTTCTAATGCATTTTTGGCAGATTCTTCTGTTTTGATTCGTCTTTCTAATTCTTTTTCGAGTTTTTGAGCAGCCTTACGACTTGCAGTCATGGTTTCACGTAATGTTGGTTTTGATTGGAATTGTTTTTTAATTTTAGAGTCAATTTTTGATTTTACATCAGAATAATTGGCAACTTCATCAGAGATTTTTTTAGCTGTTTTTTGTCTATTTTTAATCTCAGTTTCTAATTCTTGAATATGATCATTTAATGAGCGCAATCTGGTCTCAGCATTCTGTTTTTCTTCAGGATTTTCAGCAAATTCGATTTCCTGTTGAACCAATTCAAGTGCCTCTTTTTCGCTAGACAGTTTTTCCTGTGCTGCAGTCACTAGTCTGTCAATACTCTCCAACTGAGAGGTTTTTTGTGTAAGTACTGTAGATACATCAGAAACATCTTCTCGTTCAGATTCAATTTTTTTATCAATTGTGTGTAGACCAGAAGAAGATCGTTTTTCAGTAGAACGATTTTCTTTTAATTGTTTTTCAGCTTGTTTTCTTAGCTTGGTTGCTTCTTGTTTCTTTTTTTGCAATTGAATTACTAATTTTTCTAATGATGCCAATGATAAAATCAAACAAAAAGAGTCGGTTAAGTTGTTAATATAATCAGGATTTGACTTACCAGTTAAGAAAATTAACTAACTTTGATCGCAAAAGCCATTTTTTAAAAAATATTAGTTAAGAGAATTAAGTAAAAGTATGGATTTTCATCCAAAAGACTTACCGATATCAAAGACATATGATCTAAAAGATGAAAAAAATGCTATAGAGGCAGTTGAAGATATGATAAAAATCGGATTTAAAAAAAGGAAAGAAGGGTTCAAAGTTCTCATGCCAAAAGAATCAAAAATTGCTAAAAGAATTGGATATACAGTAACAACGGGAGTAACACATGGACTCAGACAAAAAAATGAAATTCGAGACATCAGATATTGGACATATCATCACGATGATGAACATTATGCAATAGTTTTGATCAGTAATGCTGCATTGACAGAGTTAGGTTTTTGATTTATCAAAAATTTTGTAAAGTTTTGTTCTTTTTGCCATAACTCCAGCAAGCATTACTCCGATAACAATACCGCCAAGTACATCCATTGGATAGTGTTGCAAAACATAGATTCTACTAATGGAGATCATAGCTGGATACAAGAACATCAGATATGCTCCACGTGGAAACCTCTCTGAAAGTGCATACCCCAATATTATCGCGAAAATCATAGATCTTGCAGCATGTCCAGAGGGATATGATGCATCAAATCCACCCTCACAGAATAATGCAAAAGTATCTTTACTGATTGGTACTGGAAACGGGGCCCCCTCATACTCAAAATCAGGCCTATCTCTATCCACCCCACATTTGATATATCCTGTAAGAAGGGTGGAAATAACAATCAGGATCATCAGAGTAATCCCAATCCTACGAGTTTTTGGAATTAATAACATTAGAATTCCAAATCCCAACATCCAAAAAACCTCTCCACTTTCTGTAATGTATTGCATAATGATGTCAAGGGTCGAATCTCCGACATGTTCGGAGAAAAATAAAACAACTTCTTGATCAAAGATTTCAGTAATTCCAGAATAAACTAAACCAGTAAGAATAAGAAACAATAGTGTAAACAGCACAAAGGAACGTGACCTAATATCAAAAATCCAATTTTGCAATTAACTAGACCTCGAGTATGTTGCTTTTAATTTTTATCGACAGAAAATCTTTAGAAGTGTAAATCACAGATTGTAAATAAATTAGCCAAAATAATTATGATCGGCTCAAAGAATTTAACCAAGTGCATAATAGAAAAGTCGTGAAGGTACTCACACTAGATGATTTTGACTTAAAAGGCAAGACTGTTTTTTTGAGAGTCGACATGAATTGCCCAATAGATCCAGATTCAATGGAAATTTCAGGTACCAAAAGAATTGAAGAAGCAATTGAAACTTTGCAATCACTCAAAGAAGCCAAAGTGGTTGTTGCATCACATCAAGGTAGAGTCGGAAACGATGATTATACAGGGATGGACAAACATGCAAAAGTTCTTGAGAAATTAATGGGTAAAAAAATAAAATATGTGGAAGACACGATTGGAGAAGCTGCACAAAATGCAATTAGAAATTTACACGATGGAGAAATCCTATTGTTAGATAATCTAAGATTATGTGCAGAGGAAAATTACGAATTTACACCAGAAAATGCTGCAAAGACAATCATGGTTACGCGTTTATCTAAATTGTTTGATCTTTGTGTTTTAGATTCATTTCCCAGTGCTCACAGATCACACCCATCAATTGTGGGATTTCCACAAGTTTTACCTGCATGTGCAGGAAGAATAGTAGAAAGAGAAGTAAAAAATCTAGATGAAATTATGACCGTAGCCAAGGCACCGCATGTTATAGTTCTTGGAGGCTCCAAAGTTCCAGACAGATTAGAGGCGATCAAATTATTGATTCAGAACGGAAGAGCAGATCATGTTTTGCTAACAGGAGTAATTGCTAATGTGTTTATGCGCGCTCAGGCCAGAATCAAATCTCCCCTAGGAATTAAAAGAGAAGACGAAGTCGTATCAAAAGCTCATGCGTTAATAGGTGAATATCCAGATGTGTTTGCCACTCCAGTAGATATTGCAATTGACAAGGATGGTGCAAGAGTGGAGATGGATGTAAGAGAGATTGCCAAAACAGATAAAATTTATGATTTGGGTCCAAAAACAGTAGAGTATTATTCAAAATTGATTGCAGGCGCAGGAACTGTCTTTATCAGTGGACCTGCAGGATTTTTTGAAAAAGAAAATTTCAGTTATGGAACAAAAGCATTACTTGATTCAGTTGCAAACTCAATGGCAACTACAATTGTGAGTGGAGGACATTTAACTTCAGTTCTAAAAAAATTAGGATTGGCGGAAAAAATTGATCATATAAGTACTGCAGGTGGTGCATTAGTGCTTTATCTCACAGGAGAAAAATTACCAATGATCAAAGCTCTTGAAGATGCAGCAACAAAATACAGATCTAAATAGAAGATTTACAAGAAGTGTTTGGACAGATTCTTTCTTCAGATATTCCAAGATGAACATCATGGTTACACGAATTACAATGAAACTTTTCTACAGGATCAAATAGCTTCATCCATATTGTGGTAAAATTCTGAGCAATATTTCTTACAAGACCTGAATCACAAAGTTCATTAAAAAAAGATTCAGTATCATCAACTATCCAAGAAGGATCAAGATCACCATTTTCTTTTATGATTTCAAAAATTTCATCGTTTGTAAATTTACCATCAGGATCATTGAATTTTTCAAAAATTATTTTTCGAATTTGTAATGAGATTGGGATGGTGGGAGTAAAATCACTCATACTAGTACAGATTTGCTGCCTCTTCTTTTAGTTTATCTACATCAGAAGTATCTTCCAGATGTTTTCCAATGTATGTGTAAAGGGCAGATTTTAGTACCTTAAGAGAAAGCAAGGCACATTTTATACGAACAGCCTGGAGATGTTCAAGACCAAGTTCACTCAAGACATCATTTTTCTCAATTGCTCTTGCTTCATCAAGAGTTTTACCTTTTGTAATTTCAGTTAATACCGAAGAGCAGGCCATGCAAATTGCACATCCTTTTCCATGAAATTTGATATCGCTGATTTTGTTCTCATCAATTTTCATGTCAATGTCTATGCTATCACCACATAGTGGATTTGAATCATGAAAAGTGACATCAGGATTTTCAATTTCTCCATAGTTGATCGGATTTCTAGAGTAATCCACAATCATTTCATGATAAATGTCTGCATTGCCACTCATAATTTGAACACCTTCGCTACAATATTTAATGAATTTACAAGAATGTCAACATCCTCCTTAGTATTGTAAATGTAAAAACTTGCCCTCGATGTAGCTGCAACGTTTAGGCGCTCCATTAACACTTGGGCACAGTGATGTCCAGAACGAACTGCGATTCCCTCCTCATCAATAATTTGAGCTACATCATGCGGGTGAACATCTGCAAAATTAAAGGAAATAACACCACCACGTTTTGACATGTCTTGTGTACCATAGATATGAAGTCCTTTAACTGCAGATAATTTTTCTAGAGCATATTTTGTTAACTCAATTTCATGTTCTCGTATGTTGTCCATTCCAATTTTTGTAAGATAATCAATTGCAGCTCCAAACCCAATTACATCTGCAATGTTTGGAGTTCCCGCTTCAAATTTGTATGGCAAATCATTCCAAGTAGTTTCATACTTGTGAACTTCTCTGATCATATCGCCACCTCCATGGAATGGAATCATTGTTTCCAAGACAGATTTTCTAACCCATAAAACACCAATTCCTGTTGGACCTAGCATCTTATGCCCAGAAAACGCAAAAAAGTCACATCCTAATTTTTCAATATCAACTTTCATGTGAGGCACTGCCTGGGCACCATCAATTAAGGTAAGAACACCTGCAGCCTTGCATTTTTCAATTATCTTTTCAGAGTTAGTAATAGTTCCAAGAACATTTGACATCAAACTAAATGTTACAAGTTTGACTTTACCTGTTGCAAGATATTTATCAAGATCATCCAAGATCAATTCCCCATTATCATCCATTCCAATGTATTCTAATTTGGCATGTTTTTCTTGTGTAAGAAGTTGCCATGGAACGATATTGCTATGATGCTCATATTCAGTAGTAACAATAATGTCACCTTCTTTGATATGAGGCCGCCCCCATGAATAAGCAACAAGATTAATTGCTTCAGTAGTACCTCTAACAAAAATAATTTCTTGACGATCTTTAATATTGATAAAATTTGCAATTTTATCTCTAGTTGCCTCATAGGCCTCAGTGGCTTCTTCAGCTAGTGCATAAACTGCTCTGTGAATATTTGCGTTATGATGCTGGTAATAATCAGTAATTGCATCAATTACCTGATTTGGTTTTTGTGTAGTTGAAGCATTGTCAAGATAAACAAGTTGTTTGTTATCTCTAACAGTCCTTTCAAGTATTGGAAAATCTTTCCTTATATTTTCAAATAAAGATTCAGTACTTTGCATATCTTAAAGCTCCACGTAAATTTCGCTGGCATCTATTTTAACATTGTATACTTTGAGAGGGATTTCGGCAGGAAGATTTTGTGGTTTTCCATTCTCCAAATTAAAAACAGAGAGATGTAATGGACATCGAACACCTTCGTCACTAAGAAAACCTGTTGAAAGATCTGCATCAGCATGAGTACAGATTAAATCAGTTGCATGAATTTTTCCTTTAAGATTAGCGAGTAGTAATTTTTTATCACCATGGACAAACCTGAAAAGTTGTCCTTCTTTCACCTGTTCCAAATTACAAGCTTTTACCCATTCTGACAAAATTATCACCGATACTTGTAGTGTTGTTCAATCTCTGCGTCTTCATTATAACGTGTCTCCTCTATTTCAACAAACTTGGCTAATTCTGCATCAGTGTTAATTGTGAGTTCACGGTTTTCCCATTTAGATTCAATTAGATATGCAATCCATGCTCTTACTTGGAATGACATTTTCCTGGAAAGGGGCTCTAAGAATCCTTCAACAATAGTTCTTTCTGCCTCTTCATGAGTAAGGCATCTAGTTTGAAGATAAAATATTTGTTCTTCGTCAATTTGTGCTACAGAAGCAGAGTGTGTGGCTTTTACATCATTTGTAAAGATCTCCAATCCCGGAATTGCGTCAGATTTTGCATCTTTATCTAAAAGGATAGAACGTCCAGACAAAAATGAATTTGATTTTGCTGCATGTTCTTTAATTCTAATCATTCCTTTGAAAAGAGATTTTGATTTGTTTCTAAGAATTGATTTTTCAACGACTCTAGCTTCAGTAGATGGGCTTTCATGATTAACATTAGTTTGTATATCAAATGATTGTTCATCATTTCCAAATATTACTTCAGAATCATTAGCAGATGCACCACTACCATTAAGAAAATACTCAATCTTGTACCTTGATAAAATGGAACCAAACAATCCAGAGTACCAATTTACTTTAGCATCTTGTGCCAAATCAGTACGTCTTGTAGAAAAGTTAACGGTATGCTGATCCATTAGTTGCAAAGTGGTAACATCTAATTGTGCATTTGCAGCAACACTGGCATTTAGTAATTCAAGATATGCAGGTTGTTTGTCGGTTTTAGGAGAATAGATTTCTTGGACAATGGCAGCTTTGCTATTTTCATCTGCAAAGATAATATTTCGAGCAATGGTTGAATTGCCATCTTCAGACAAACATGCCAAAAAATGAATTGGTTTCTCCAGGATGAGATTCGAGGGGATGTGGATAAAGACTCCAGAATTAAACGCGGCATTGTTTAGTGCAGTAAATTTATCATCATTTGAGTTTGAAGCCTCTAGTGCTTTTTTTACCAGCTCAAAATGGTTTTGAATTGCATCAGATATTGAAGAGATAACAAGTCCTTTTGATTTTAAATCATCAGAGATATTGATTTTGTGAACGTTTGTACCAATTTGAATAATACAAGTTTCACTTCCCAACTCGGTTAGTCTTTTGTTTAAGAAACTTGGAACTGTTTCAGTAGTGGATGTTGAAAGTAATACTTTCTCAGGATCCATTTTTTTAGCATCAGTGTATTTGTTGTAAAGTGGAGACATTTCAATTGGGAGACTGTCATAGATAGACAATGAATTTTTTCTGTAATCTTTGAGCCATTCAGGTTCATTCCTGGATAATGAAATTTCATCAATATGACTAGTGTTGAGTTTTGAGAGTGATTCTTGAGACATTTTTAATCAAAGTAAAATTGGGAATTTATCCCACAGAGTCATCCATCTCTAGCTTGATTAGTCTATTTAGCTCCACTGCATATTCCATTGGAAGTTCTTTTGTAAAGGGTTCCATGAAACCATTAACAATTAATGAAAGTGCTTCTTCCTCTGTAAAGCCTCTAGTCATTAAATAGAAGATTTGCTCATCACCGATTTTTCCAACTGTTGCTTCGTGTGTAATTGTGGCATCTTCTTGATTGATTTCCATGTATGGATAAGTATCAGTCTTGGATGTATCATCTAAGAGTAATGCATCACATCTTACAGTGGCTTTTACATTTGTAGCACCTTTTGCTACATTTAGTAATCCTCTGTAAGTTGAACGTCCATCAAGTCTGCTTACTGACTTTGATGTAATTTTAGAAGTGGTATTTGGTGCAAGATGAACCATTTTAGCACCTGTATCTTGATGCTGTCCCTTTCCTGCAAATGCGATAGAGAGGGTTTCACCATATGCTCGCTCACCCATGAGATAGATTCCAGGGTATTTCATTGTCAATTTACTTCCAATGTTTCCATCAATCCATTCAACTGTTGCACCCTCATATGCATAAGCACGTTTTGTAACTAAATTGTATACATCACTGCTCCAGTTTTGGATTGTGGTGTATCTTAGTTTAGCATCTTTGTGTGCTACTAGTTCTACAACTGCAGAGTGTAGAGATTCTGAAGAATAAACAGGAGCAGTACATCCTTCAATATAATGAACTTCTGAACCTTCATCAGCAATGATCAATGTTCTTTCGAATTGACCAATGTTCTCAGCATTAATTCTAAAATATGCTTGTAGTGGCATATCAACTTTGACGCCAGGTGGAATGTAGATAAACGAACCACCACTCCAAACTGCACTGTTGAGTGCTGCAAATTTGTTATCCTCAGGAGGAATAATTTTACCAAAGTATTTCTTGAAAATTTCTGGATATTCTTTAAGAGCCGCGTCAGTATCTAAGAATAATACACCTTGTTTTGCCAAATCTTCTCTTAGACTGTGATAAACAACTTCAGATTCATATTGTGCGCCAACACCTGCTAAGAATTTCTTTTCAGCTTCTGGAATTCCAAGTTTATCAAATGTTTTTTTGACACTATCTGGAACGTCATCCCAGTTCTTCTCTACTTTGTCAGACGCTTTTGCATAATAGTAGATATTTTGGAAATCAATAACACTGAGATCTCCACCCCAAGTAGGCATTGGTTTTTTCATAAAAATTTCATAAGATCGTAATCTAAAATCAAGCATCCATTGTGGTTCATCTTTCATCTTACTGATGCTAATCACAGTTTCCTTAGACAGTCCTTTCTTGCTAAGATGAACATAAAGTTCTGTAGAGTCTTTAAAATCATATTTTGAATAATCCATATCGAGGTTTTCAGTTGCCATGCTCATCATAACCCCGTTATATTATAAATACATGAGGAAAAATAGGCATAGCTAAATAGCTTGAGCTAAAATTAGGTCTTAGCAATAAATTGAGATCAATTATTCTCAGTACATGAAATACGCATTGAAAGGCATCACAACAATCAGAATCATAGGCCCATATGAGATTCCAAAGAAGGACAAGTTCAAGATAGAACTGGGAAAATTCCAAATTAGATGATACATTCCAATTCAAATTATTAAAAATTCAAAAAAGATTCATCATAGTAATTTACTAACACATACAAAAATTATTTTTGTATTTTTAACTATTAGAAAAAAAGGGTTCTTTAAAAAAAATACATCATAGAAATTAATAAACTCTAACAGTTTGAAAGAATTTGTTTCATAGTGTTAAAAGAGCCCAAAACAGTATGAACTTGAGATATAGTATTTTTCACATTAAATTTTTTAAGTTCATCAGCTGTAAAAGGACCGATAGCAACCACGGATAATTTTTGTAAATTTTCAAGTAGTTTTGATTCATCAAAGTCTTTTTGCATTATCTCAAAAAAGCCACGAACAGAAGACGCACTAGTAAAAACAATACCATCAACTCTATCTTGAAAAAATAATTCTCGAAACTCATTCCACTGAGTAGTGTCTCTAAATGCACATACATCATAAAGATGAATTTCTAACACATCAATTCCGATTTTGTTTAATAGTTCTTTTAAAAATGGAGTTGAGGCACCACTGCGAGGAACAATGACCTTTTTTCCAACTGCATTGATTTGTGTAAATTCCTCACCAACACCAACAGATGAAAAAGTTGTAGGTTGAAGGTTTACTTTAATTCCTTCAGATTCAAGGGCGGTTGTAGTTTTTGGACCAACAGACATCACTATGGTATTTGCTACAGCCAGTTGCAATTTGTCTAATTTACCAACATGTTTTGCAGTATCAAATAGCAGTTTTACTGCTTTTGAGCTCATAAAAACAGAATAATCAGGACAGTATTTCTCAACAGATTCCAAAAATTCATCAACAATTTTCTCTCCCTTACTTACAAGCTCAATTGTAGGTAATGGAAGTGCCTTTGCATGGTTTTCTTCGGCAAGGGCAATGAATTCAAATGCATCATCTTTTGAACGAGTGATTGCGATAGTTTTCCCATCAAGCATTATTTCCACCCAATACTTTCTGACAAATCAACTACATTTCCAATAATAATATTTGTGGGAGGGGTGATTTTATTTTCTTTAACTTTTTTTGCAATATTTGTAACTGTTCCTTTAATCATTTTTTGATTAGGAGTAGTACCATTTTGAATTACAGCTACGGGGGTTTTCTTATTCATTCCTCCAGCAATAAGTTGCTTGCAAATAACATCAATTCTTGAAAGCCCCATCATAATTACTATAGTATCAACAGACTTTGCCAATCTTTTCCATTTGACAATCTCTTTTTTCTTTTCAGGATCTTCATGACCAGTTACAAAAACTACCGATGACGCATATTTTCTGTGAGTAAGAGGAATTCCAGCATATGTTGCAGAACCAATTCCAGAAGTAATTCCCGGGACAATTTCATATTTTACTTTATTTTCTTTTAGAAATTCTGCCTCTTCACCACCGCGACCAAAGATAATAGGATCACCACCTTTTAGTCTAACAACATGTTTTTTAGATTTCGTGTATTTTACCATCAAGTCATTAGTAGTATTTTGATGAGCAGTATCATCCCCTACTGCTCTGCCAACGTAAACTTTTTTGGTAGATTTTGGAATCATTGAAATAATTTTTTTGCTTACCAATCTATCATACAAAACAACATCTGCTTTTTTGAGTAACTCAACAGCACGTAATGTAATTAATTTATGATCTCCAGGTCCTGCGCCAACAAGATACACTTTTCCAGTCATGTAGTATTCCATTCCTCCACTTTTTCTCTCCAATTTAATGCAAGATCATTTACTCCTTTTTTACGTAATTCTTCGCCCACATTTTTGCCAAGAGACGCAGGATCATTTTTGCTACCAGTTTTGGTTACATGTAATGATTGTTTTCCATCAACAGAAAATGCAGTAACTGTAAGAGTCATTTCAGTTCCACTGGATTTTGCATACGCACCAAGAGGAAATCTACATCCAGAATCTACATAGTTGGATAATGCTCGCTCTGCTTCAATTTCTAATCTAGAGTCTGAATCTTCAATTTTTTTTAACATAGAGATTGTGTCTATATCATCAGATCTGGCAACAATTGCTATTGCACCTTGCCCAGGAGATGGAGAAAAATCATGTATCGATAATGGTGAGAACTTTATATCAACACCTAATCTTGAAATTCCAGCTTGTGCAAGAACGATAGCGTCAAAATTTTCTCCAGATGTTTTTTTTATTCTTGTTTCAATATTTCCGCGTATTGGTTTTACTGTAACATCAGGTCTTTTTCTTGAAACTTGAACTGCGCGTCTAAGTGAGCTGGTTCCAATAACTGCACCTTTTTTGATATTTTCCAAAGATGAGCCATCGGATGAAATAAAGACATCATTTACTGCTTCACGTTTTGGAATACACGCGATCATGAGACTTTCATCTAGCTCCGATGGAACGTCTTTTAGACTATGAACTGCAAAGTCTACTTCTTTTTGCGATACTGCTCTATCTACTTCTTTTTCAAATATCCCTTTTTGGTTTATTGTAAATAATGGCCTTGAATCAGTATCGCCTTTTGTAGTGATGGATTTAATTTCATATTCACATCCAGGATTCACTTTTTTTAGTTCGGATATCACCCAATTTGTCTGAGCTACTGATAATTGACTTCCTCTAGCACCAACTTTGTACTTCAATGTTTCACCGATTTTAATGCTGCATCATATGCATCAAGTGTCTTGTTTAGATCATTTTCAGTGTGAGCGTCAGATAGAAAAACTACTTCAAACTGCGATGGCGCAATGAATATTCCCTTTTTCAATAATGCTCTGAACATTTTTTGAAATTTCTTAGAATCTGCTTTTTTTGAAGTTTCGTAATTAATCACGGGTTTGTTTGTAAAGAAAATCTGAAACATCGATGCGGTAAAGTTAATTTGATGCGCAATATGCATGTCAGTGGCCATATCATCCAATGCAGTGGTAAATAAAAGATTGAATCTCTCAAGTTTAGAGTAGAGTTTGTTTTTCAATTTGTTTATTGTCTTAATTGAGCTAATTGCAGCACTAACAGATATAGGATTTCCAGCAAAAGTACTTGCCTGATAGACTTTACCCCCAGGTGACAACAAATCAATTATTTCTTTTCTTCCACCAACTGCAGCAATTGTAAAGCCATTGCTGAGAGCTTTGGCCATAGTAGTAATATCAGGTTTAATTCCAAAATGCTCTTGAGCTCCACCAGGAGCTACCCTAAATCCTGTAACTACTTCATCAAAAATTAGCGGGATGTTGTTTTCTTTAGTAATTTTTCGCAAATCATAGAGAAAATTTTTTTCAGGCAGAATCAAACCCATGTTAGCTAAAATTGGTTCCACGATGACTCCTGCAATGTCTTTATTTTGTTTAATTGTCTTTTGAAAATCTTCAATGTTGTTGTACTGTACAACCAAAGTATTTTTTGAAACTTCATCTAAGCCACCATCTGAAACAGAAATGCCATTATGTGCCGAGCCAGATCCTGCTTTTACTAATACAGAATCATGTGCGCCATGATAACATCCTTCAAATTTGATTATCTTTTTCTTTTTTGTAAAACCACGTGCCAATCTAATTGCAGTCATTGTTGCTTCTCCTCCAGTGTTCACTAATCGAACTTTGTCAATCGATGGAAAGTTTCCAATGATTAATTTTGATAATTCAATTTCAGCTTCTGTTGGAGTACAATAAAGAGTTCCTTTAGAAAGTTGATTTGAAACCGCATTGATAATCTCTTTTCTTTTATGCCCCAACAGTAAAGCACCATATCCATTACAAAAATCAATATACTTTTTGTTCTCGACATCCCAAAGATATGCACCGCTTGATTTTTTTGTAAAGAATGGATATGGTTCAAAATACCTAACAGGGCTATTCACTCCTGACGGGATGACTTTCTTTGAATCTGAGAATAGTTTTGAATTAGTCATCAAAATAGACTAAACAAGGTCATTATTATTCGTAAAAGATATGATTTTTAGAGTTTTTTAGGTATGGAATATCCAATTAAAGGATCATCAGATTTTTCTTGTTTGCACCAACAATTCGGACTACAATTTCTCGACTTTTCAGTCATCAAACTCTCCTTTAATGTTCTTCCCATCATTGCAACCAAGATGATTCACTTGCGTGGATTCACGTACAGCCTGTTTGATGATGTCCGCTACTTCTTTTGACAATAGGAGTTTTGAAAATGAGGAATTGTCATGCTCAAGGAAGGGAGTAGCGCACATTAATCATACATATACAAAATTTGTTAAAACATGATTGTAATTATTTTCCATAACAAACTAAAAGTTTGTAATCTATATAGAAAAAAGTTCATCCAAGCTTGTTACAAATATCGTCACAGTTTGGACAAAATAATATATCGTCTGCAAACTTTCCACGTCTTAAAATCTCGGTTTCATTATTTCCACATTTTTCACATTGTATTTTTTGCATTAGACTAGGTATTTTATTTTAGATCTAAAAAAATAACCTAAAGGATTTATGGTAAATATGTAAATAGAAACAATTTACATAGTTGACGAATTAAAACCATATTCTTGTTTACAATCATGAAATTTCGGCAATGATTTTCCATTACAATTATGACAGACATCTTGAAACAAAAAATTACAGTGCTGGCACTTTAGATGATTTTTTATAAACCAACCACATGTTCTACAACATTCATCAGGCATTATATATTTGAGAATTCTTTGATACCCAATCAAAATCTCTTAGTACAAATAAAATTCTCTTTGCAAGATAATTAGGAATTACATCTAAATCACATACAACTAAAATTAATCCTTCAGTATATGGGAAAATTAATTCTAAGAAAGTTTCTCTTTGTACAATTATGAAATTGAGTGGTCCAACTATATCATCAAATTCTTTACTAAGTGATGTTTGAAGGGTTCTTTGCATGAAAAACATCTCAGTTTCAGATTTAGACAGTTTTGTAAGAATACTATCATTACGAAATCTGGATTCAAAGACTCGCCCATTGTAGTTAATTGAAGATACAAAAAATATCCGCTCATTGGACTCCAAGATATCTTCACATAGGCGTGAAATGGCTAAACTTTGTTTAAAATCAGATGATATCATAACTAGTATTAGCAGAACAAAGACTAAAGCAGTAAGTAATTAGATTCGATAAAACTCCGTAGTCTATGTAGTTGACAGTATGGCTATAATTCTCGTTTTCTTTGCATTTGAAATTTTTTCCTAAACAAAAATGCAACGATAATTGTTCCAACATAAGGCGCACTCCAATATAGCCAAAGATTTTCCAGCACTCCAGATAACAATGCAGGAGCCAATGCCCTTGCAGGATTCATTGACGCACCAGAAATAGATGCCAAGAAAAAGATATCCAAACCAACAATACCACCTATTGCAACTCCACTAAACCCCTTCAATCCTTTCGTGTACACTACAGTAAAAATAACTGCCATCAATAATGCAGAAGCCAACACTTCAACGGGAAATATTAAAAATAGTGAATAGTCATAGTTGGGAGCATTTGCACCAAGGTTTGCTTCTTTTCCAATAAACGTCATTACAAATAAAGAACCAAGAATTGCGCCGATTATTTCTGCTGCAAAGTACCACATAATTTGAATTTTTGATATGTGTCCTGTAATGTAATATCCTATTGTGACTGCAGGATTAAAATGGGCAAGAGATATTTTCCCAAAAGAATAGACCCCTATAATTAACGCAATAAATGGAGTAACTGCAGCAAACCAAATTCCATAGTAACCTCCAATTTGAACGTCATAGACTATGGAGCCAGTTGCAAATATTACAAGAATAAATGTTCCAATCAACTCAACTGCAAATATTTGAAGATTAGAATAAGCCATGATCATACATCTAATTTTTTTATGAGATTCAAAACTTCATTTTTAATCTGATCACGAATTTCTCTTACCTGTTCAATGTCTTTGTTTTTTGGATCAGTTATATCCCAATTAATTATATCTTTGACAAAAAGTGCAGGGCATGATTCTTGATCCATACAACCCATATTCACGGTAATTGATTGATCAATCATTTCATTTGTCAACACTTTTGGTTTTTGTTTTGCAATGTCTATTCCAATCTCTTTCATTGTTTGAACTACTAGTGGATTAAGTTCAGATTTGGGTTGAGTTCCAGCACTTATCACATCAAAATGGGGAGCAAACTCTCGAAGAAATCCTTCTGCCATCTGGCTTCGGCCAGCGTTTTCTACGCACACAAAAAGAACTTTTTTCGGCTTAGCCATAAAATCAAATAAATATTGGTTCATATAAATTTAAATTGATATGAATGGAATTAGTCTTTTAAAATGTATTTGTGATGAAACAAGGTTTGGAATTCTAGAGTTATTGCAGAAAAACAAAGAATTGTGTGTAAATGATTTTGTCGAGAAATTAAAAAAAGATCAACCGCTAGTATCCCACCATCTAAAGACATTGAAAAAATGCGGTATTGTCAAATCAAGAGATGAAGGAAAAAAGGCAATGTATTCAATTTCAAATAATCAATTATCAGTGTTAATATCAAGTGTTACAAATGCAAGTAAAAAAATTCCGGTTTTGTGTTCTGAGGATTCTTGTTGTTAAAACTTTTCAGTCCTAACAACACCAACATCACTAACATAAAGTACAATAGCAAAATTCGCAAACAGCGTTCGGGATATTTCCTCAACAACATCAGATAATTTCTCTTCACGCATAATTACTTCAACTTTAACATTTTTTTCATTTTTAAAACCCTGACCACGTAATCCACGTGCACCATTTCCATCAACCTCATAAGTCGTATATCCTGTTATTTCATGATTTTTTAAAATTTCAAGAATATTTTTTTGAGCAAGAATTTCACATACAATCGTAAGTAATTTTACATTGTAGAGTTTCATATCCAGTCCTTTATGATATAATTGAATAAGTCTATCGATCCTTCTCCGGTGTGAACAATGGATGAGATTGCAAACATTATTGGCAATAATACAATGATGTTGTAAGGAAATGTAATTCCCAATGCAGATGTAATGTAAAGACTAGGTTTTGCTTGAGGGATTGTATGACGCAATACTGCAGGCGCTGCAATAAACGAAGCACTAGCCAATAACAAACCAAACATTACTGCACCACCAAGACTCAATCCCAGTGCGGTTGCAACTAAAACTCCAACAATTCCATTAAAAGTAGGCATGATTACTGCAAACGCAGTCAAAAAAACGCCCACTTTTTTCATATCATCTAATCTTTGACCTGCAATTATTCCCATTTCAATCATGAAGATCACTATAGCACCAGTAAACATTTCATCAAAAACAATTTTGATTGAACTAAATCCATTTTCCCCAATAATGTATCCTATAATGATGCTTCCAAGCAGAATGACGATAGCTTTGCCAGTGATTGATTCATGTAAAACTTGAGACAGTTTTGTTTTGCTGCTTTGTATTCCAATTTCAATGTCAGAGGCATCATCTGTTGTAAAAGGTTTTTTCTTTACTTTGATTTGTTTTGAAACTGCCATGTTAGTCAAAAATATTGCCAGGATAAATGCAAGGGGTTCCAGTACAGCTAAAATAGCTGCAAGATACCCTTCTGATGAAACACCTTGGTTTTTAAGAAAAGATAATCCAACTGAAAAAGTTACAGCACCTACTGCGCCATATGTAGATGCTAAAGCATACGAATCAAAGATATTGAATTTTCCCAATCTTCTCAAAATTTGGTAATGGTTTAACGTAAACAAAAGCGAAAGTCCAATTGCGGCCAACATTGGAATCAGCATATTCTCAAATCCAGTATTCCTCATTTCAATTCCACCATGAAGACCAATTGCGGCTAAAAGATAGATTGGCAAGAATTCAGAAATTGCTTCAGGTATTTTCAAATCAGATTTTATTCTAGCTGCAATGATTCCAAACAAAAAGAATAGGATAATTGGAGTAAGGAGGTTAGATTGAATTAATTGTAAAATATCCATTGTAATATTTCAAAAAATTTTGGCCAGAATAAAAATTAATGTATGATTCAGTCTTGTTTTGTATGTGATGCTATTCGTTCTTCACTAGGGCGGTGTTTTCCAGTAACTATGTAATTTATTGCATCACTCATGAATACGGCATGATCACCAATTCGTTCCAAATATCTAAGCAATAGTGCCTCTGCCAAAGCACATTTTGTATTATTTGATTCAATTAGTTTTGGCAATCGTTCTTTGTATATCCTATCAATTACTTTTTCATCTTCTCTGATTTTGATTGCTTTGCGAACATCAAGTTCTGCAAAAGACAACACAGCTTCTTTTATCATGTGTTTTACTTTTTTTGTGGATTCAATAAGTGAAGCATTGGTACATTTTGAGACATCACCAAACAAATCTCTAACTTGGGTTATATCATAAGCATATCTTCCAAATCTAGAAAAAGCATAAGATATTTCAGTGGAAGATCTTATGAATCTAAAATCATCTGCAACTGGCTGGTATTTTAAAAGCATGTCAAAGGTTAAATCTTCAACTTCATAGTATTTTGAACGAATGGAATTAGACAATGAATGAACTTTATCTATTGTGTTTGTTCCATCAAGATAAGAGTCAATTGCAAGAGATATTGATTCGACTACCATATCACCCATCTCCCCCATGATAAAAGAGAGTTTTTGAAGAGAAGGATCAATTAATCGAGTCATTTATCCGAAATGCCCCTGTACATATTTTGCAGTCAAATCATTTTTTGGATCTGTAAAGAGTTTTTTTGTTTCTCTAAATTCAATTAGGTCACCCAAATACATGAAACCAGTGTAATCAGACACTCTGACTGCCTGTTGCATGTTATGTGTTACAATGATTATGGTATACTCTTTTTTTAATTCGGTAATTGTTTCTTCAATTTTTTGAGTTGCAATAGGATCGAGTGCGGATGCTGGTTCGTCCATCAATAAAACTTCAGGTTGTATTGCCAACGCCCGCGCAATACATAGACGTTGTTGTTGGCCTCCAGACAACTCAATAGCAGATTTGTTCAAGTCATTTTTTACTTCATCCCACAAATAAGCCATTTTTAGCGAATCTTCTACTATTTCATTTAGAATTTTTTTATCACGCACGCCGTTTAGTTTCAAACCTGCTGTAACATTATCATAAATGGACATTGTTGGGAATGGGTTTGGTTTTTGAAAGACCATCCCAACTTTTCTTCGGTGATAAATAGGATCTATGGATTTATCATAAAGATCAATGTTATCAATCATAACTTTCCCTTCAACTTTGGCATTTTTTGTCATATCATGCATTCTGTTAAGACATCGCAGGAAGGTAGTTTTGCCACATCCGGATGGACCAATAAGGGCCGTAACAGATTTTTCTTTAAACTTCATTGTAACGTTTTTGACTGCAGGAATCCCATCATATCTAATTGTGACATTTTCTGCAACCATTTTGTATTTTTCAGAATCAACAACAGATGATGGAGTTGATGGGATTTGTTCTTCGGTGTTTGCAGGTTTAATACTCAATGCAGTCAATTTTTAGCATGCATTCCTTTCTTAATTAATTGTCCGAAAATTCCTTGCTTTCCCTTCCTATTTGCAAAAAAGTATCTAACTGCCAGATTAATTCCCAGAATTATTATAATTAAAACTAGAGCAGAACCCCAACCCTGTAATTGCGCACTGTCATAAGGCAGTAAAGACAATCTCCAAATTCTCAAAGGCAGTGCATCCATTGGAACATCCATGCTGCTAAAGAATTGGCTGCTTCCAAGAATAGTCATAATTAACGGAGCGGTTTCACCACCAATTCTCGATACAGACAATAAAATTCCAGTAATCATTCCGCTTTTTGCAGCAGAAATTACAATTCTAAAAGTAATTACCCATTTTTTCAAACCCAGAGCAGTTCCAGCTTCACGATAAGTCACAGGAACCATTTTCAGAGATTCTTCAGTAGTTCTTGCAACAATGGGGAACATGATTAAAGATAATGCAAATGCACCTGCCCATACTGAAAAATGACCAAGAAGTAACACAATTACTAAAAATGCAAAGATACCAAGAACAATAGATGGGAATTCCATGAACACATCATTGAAGAATCTTATATTTCGTGCAAGCCTATTGTCGCCATATTCAGATAGATAAATTCCAGACATGACACCTATCGGAACTCCAATTAAGCTTGAGAGCCCAATTATTATCAAAGTGCCCTGAATTGCAGGTCCAATGCCACCTTCACCAGAACCAATAGAGCCAGGTACTTCGGTTAAAAATTCATAGCTTATTGCAGCAAATCCATTTTTGAATACTTCGACTAGAATGCTTCCAAGAGGAATAATTGCAATTATTACACATGCAAAAACTATGATTCGAACTATTTTATCAACAACAAGTCTTTTCTCAACATTATTTTTGAATAGAGCCCTATACTCTTGCCTTTTTTCATTAGTAGTACTCAATTGTTAATTGCACCCTCCTTTACTTTCATCATTCTAGTAACCAGCAAGTGTGCAACTACATTGATTGCAATTGCAATGAGTAAAAGAACTAACGCAACTCCAATCAAAGCAGGAAGATGCAATGATGCAGGGGATGCTTCAACAAATTCATTTGCGATGATACTAGACATTGTTTGACTTGGTTTGAATAGAGACGAAGGGATTGCAGCTATACCAGTTGCATTGCCAATCAACATTGTCACTGCCATTGTTTCACCAACAGCTCTTCCGAGTCCAAGAATCGACGCACCAATCAAGCCAGTTTTAGAGTACGGAAATACAGCTAGCTTGAACATTTCCCATTTTGTTGCACCTAACATGTATGCAGCTTCTCTTTGTTGTTGAGGTACTGCTTTCATTACTTCACGAGATACTGCTGAAACGGTTGGAATAATCATTATAGCTAAAATTACACTTGCAGTAATTATGTCAAGGCCAAAAGGAGTTCCCGAGAATAAAAATATGGAATCACCAAATAAATCGTGCAGTGGTTCTTCAACCCAGTCCTTAAAGTAAATTCTAAAAACAAAAAGTCCCCATAGTCCATAAATCACACTTGGAACAGCAGCTAAAAGTTCAACAATAAAACCCAAAGGACCACCTATTTTTGCGGGAGCATCAGAGATGAACATTGCAATTCCAATACTTAACGGAACGCCAATCAACATTGCAAGTGAGGCAGTAACTAGTGTACCAAAAATGTAGGGTAATGCACCAAAAGATTCCCTACCTTCAACTGCATTCCAATCAGTACCAGTGATAAATGACAATCCATCTTCCTCCCAAATTGGATATGATTCAGAGACCAATTGAAAAACCAACAATGCAATCATGACTAAAACATAAACGCCTGCTACAGTTGCGCCAATCTTGAAAATTTTATCTGAAATTTGGCGTTTACCATGCTTTTCAGGATTTAGATTAATCCGTTCCACATAATTCAGGCATGAAAATGGAGTTATCTAAGATTTGATCATATTTTATGAGAATGTCATAGTTCTATATAGATCCTCATCTAAATTGTAAATAAGTAAAATTTCTCAATAGATTTTAGTTGGAAACGTTAGAAAGCTCCAAACAAACAAGACGAATGCAGCTTAGTGGAGGCTCCACATACATTATTTCTCTTCCAAAGAATTGGATTGAAGAGTTAAAGATCAAAGTAGGGGAAAATGTCACGATTATTAAAAATTCTAACAAATCATTAACACTTATCCCTAAAGAGGGGGAAAATCAAACAAAAAAAAGTACAGCAGTTGTACTATCCAATCAAAAAGATTCGGGGGAATCAATAAAGAGGAAAATTATTGCAGCATATCTTTCAGGTTACAAAACCATCAAAATTACAACAAAAGGGATGAGAATTCCAGCAGAACATTCTAGGAGCATCAGAGAATTGGTCAGGTCTACTATGATTGGAACGGAAATTGTAGAGTCAAGTTCTGAAAACATCATTATCCAAATCCTCACCAGACTTCCAGAATTGTCATTTGATACTGCATTGAAGAGAATGTATTTGATGGCAAATAACATGGTGCTTGAAGCAATAGAATCACTAGAAGAGGTAGATATGAGTCATGCAGATGAAGTTGTAAATATGGATGATGAAGTAGATAGATTTGGCCTGTATATGAGACGTAATTTAGTTTTAGCAGTAGGAAATGAAAATTTTCTACAAGACATGGGACTGAGAAAACCATCTGACTGTCTAGGACATAGGGCCATAGTTAGCAGAATTGAAAGAATTGCAGATCATGCGTCACTAATTGCAAAAAGAACAAAATTCATTGAAGGTAAAATAGATTCAAAAATTTTTGTAAAAATAAAAAAACTCTCAGAGAAATCACTTGAGGTATTTGAGAAATCAATTACAGCGGTTCAAGAGCATGATTTTGAAAAAGGAGAAAGGGTGGCAGAAAAAGTCAACCAAGTGATTGAGGAGGAAAAACAAATTATGAGTAAAATCAAAGAAACAGAAAAAAATTCCACAATAATCAGATTTGTGTTAGAAGACTTGAGAAGAATTGCAGAGTATTCAAGCGATATTGCCGAAGTCGCAATAGATGAGAATATTCAAAATATCATTACTGAAGAATGATAATTAAAAAAATAAAAGAAAAATAAAAAGAAAAAAGTCTACTCTACGTAGAATCCTTGAGCCCAGTCATCAGTCTTTCTTAAATCACTGGTGCTGGAAGTTTTTGCTTTTTCAATATTGAACATTGCATCATATGCGGGATTGTTTGGACGGTATCCTTGACATTCAAAGTCAAAAATATTTTCTAGTGCGAATTTATTTTTAACATAACTCTCTTCAGAGTTTGGATTTGTAGAAACATCGTAATCTGTTGCCCTACAGCTTGAATAGTTGAAACCGCGAATTTCTTTTTCTCCAGATACTATCTTGACATCAATGTCAACGAGATCACGGTTTTGAGTTCCAATTATTCCTTGAACTTTTAATCCGTCATCAACATGCTTGTATAGCAATGGATAATCACCTACAATTCCTCTCAACTCAACAGTTGGATATGCTGTCTTTCTTGTAAATTCGGTTCCAACATCCTCTGTTGCTGTAAGCACATTACTTTGTTTGAACATGGAAAACTCTGCAGTTTCCACGCCATAGTCAAAAGTAAATGTGACAAAAGCACTCAAATCCTTATCGGTGTTTTGAAGTGGTTCCTCATACTCATTTACAACCTTAGTTGTTTTCCAAGTAGTATCTCCTTGAAGAGCACCATAATTCACATTCAATGGTTTTAGACCTGAACATTCAAATCCTAATTGATATGCGGTTACAAATCCACTCTTTTTTGTAAATCCTTCTTCTTTATCTGTAAGAGTCGTAATTTTTGCACTCTCCACATGACAACTTCTGAAATCGAAGCCTCTCAATGTTTTATCACCATTAGTAAATTCCACTAGTGCATCAAAATCATCATTAGATTGTGCAGTTAGTCCAGATACTTTTCTAGCATTATCAATTTTGCTTTGCAACATTGGATAATTATCCAAAACTCCTTCTACTGTGAATTCAGCCTTAGCATTTCGTCCAGTTTCACCATATCCTGAATCTAGATTAAATGATGGGAATTCAATTCTTTCCTTTCCTTCATTAAAGGAGAAGGTTACTGAAGTTTTCACATCGTTTGCATATTTGAATGCAGATTCACCATGATCTATAATGGTCCCAGGAGTAATTCTTGCGGAATCATTATTGGAATTTAGTCCACTACATACAAAGTCAATTTTATCAACTATTGCAAATCCGACACCAGCAAAATAACTTTCATAGTCATTTGAGTCAAGTGTTTCGACTTGATAGTTGTCAACTCGACAATTGGTATAAGCAAGGGAGATTACATTTTCACCGTTTTTTACAAAATTAGCATCAACATCAAAGTATTTGAACTGATGATCAAATGCTGCGTTTGAAGAACGGTAGATATACGCCTCATCCATTGCCTTGTGCAATAATGGAGAATCTGTTACTGTGCCTTCCACTGAAAATGAAACGCCAGCATCATCAATCATGTTTTCGCCCATTTTAAAAACAGGGAATTCATATGTTTCAGTTCCATCTCTGAATTGAAATGTCAATACCGGCATTACATCGCCAATCATTTTGTATCCTTCACTTTCTTCTGCATATGCGTTTGAAAGGTCAAAAGAGGTTACGGCAAATAATGCAACAATGCTAAAAATTGCAATGTTCTTTACGTTTTTGTAAGTCATTGAGAAACAAAAAAGAAATACAACCTATAAGCTGGATCCTCATTTTATCCGAGTGGAACATATGTGTAGATAGTACTCGTAATACTATATAGAGAATTTTTAATTCTAAAAATTTGTTTCAAGAAATTAAAATAAAATTTAAGAACAAACTAAATTAAAAAAATAAAATTAAAAAGAAAAGAGTTTAGACTTTGAGAATTCCTTGTTTAATTAGGAATTGTAGTCCGTTGATGTAGTCTTGATCAGATATCAGTCCTTCTGACCACCATTTTGCATTGTCTCTGATCCATTTTGGAATCTCTAGCGATCCAGTGCTTGTTGCTTTGTAATCCCAAAGCTTTTCGCCATCATACGTTACTTTGGATAATCCCTGTTTTCCTAGTTCTACAACCTTATCGGCAAGTGGAACATATAGTAAACTTGAGGAGAATTCTTGACCATCAGTTATCATCCAATGAATCATGTGGATTACAGCTTTTGCTTGATCTTTGTTTTTAGTTACTTGTTTCAGATCATCATATACAAGAAGATATGTGAAGCTTGCAATCGGATATGAATCTGGACCGGGGGCATTAACAATTGTTACATGAGCCCAATTATCTTCAGATGCTGGCAAAGTATCTGCCACCCCACTAGATGCAGCAGAAATGCTGTCTAATGTAGGTTCGATGAATGCAGTTTTGTCAGCATTTTGAATTGATGCATAGCTCATTCCTGTTTGGAATGCATATGCAAGTTCAATGTAACCAATTGCGTATTCAGTGGATTTTACAATTCCAGCAACACCTTCATTTCCTGCGGATGCAAGACCTGAAGGCCATGGAACCGATTTTCCTGCACCTATCTTCTCATCCCAAGTTGGACTTACAGTAGATAGGTAATCTGTAAAGACGAAAGTTGTCCCAGAACCATCAGATCTATGTGCTGTAACAATATCTTTAGCAGGAAGATTCAATCCAGGATTTTCTGCAGTGATTGCAGGGTCATTCCATTTTGTAATTTCTCCCAAGAATATTTTAGAGACAACATCTGCTGTTAGTTTTAGTCCTTTGTTTGGAACTTCAGGGATGTTGTAAGCAACTACTACGCCGCCGATTGATTCGGGGATGTGTAGGGTTCCCGGAGCTAATTCTCTTTCAGATTCCTTCATAGGTGCATCGGATGCTGCAAAGTTTACGGTTTTTTCAATGTGTTGTTTAATTCCACCGCCACTTCCAATCGATTGGTAGTTAAGATTTACATTGTCGTATGCATTTTTGTACTCAACTCTCCACAAATCAATCAGAGGGAATGGAAACGTTGCACCTGCCCCTGTCAAATTGAATTCAACGTTTGGGTTGGGTACATCGGGCATTGAAGAAGCGTTTGCGCTTAATGGTGGCAAGATAGCAACAAGTGTTGCGATCAAAAGTATTGATGTTATTTTTGCTCTCATTGAACTAACGTGTTTAGAAATTTATTTACAAATATCAATAATAGATTACGAAAAAACAAGATCATCCTATTGACTATATAGATTATTTATGATTCGCAATTTATCAGCAGATCAGTTTGAGAATCTATTGGAGAGTAACACCCATCAGAGTCATCTCCGCCATCCATCACATCAGATCCAGAATTTGAATAAAGAATATCATATCCTGAATCACCTTTTAACACATCATTTCCCGAATTGCCCATTATGGTATCATTTCCATTATTTCCATAAATTACATCATCACCGTCACCACCAAAAATACAATCATTCCCATCATTGCCGTTAATGATATCAACACCGGCCAACCCAAAGATCAGATCATCTGCAGATGTGCCTTGAATAAAGTCATCACCATCAGTTCCTACTATCATGTTATAATCAGAGTAAACATGTCCGCAGGCATTAATGGTGATGGTCTGGTATGTTTCTGCAGTATTGCCAGCATTGTCAAATGCAATCCAAGTAACCTTACTTACACCTAGAGAGAATTCTTCAGGAGCATTATTCAAAATTACTTTGACTCCACTTTCAGTATCAGCAGCTAATGCCTGACCAATATCTACGAAAGTCAATAATCCAGTTGCATCCAGAATCATGTTGCTTGGGGCCATGATTGTGGGTTCAATTTTATCAGAAGAATAATCCTCGCGGATTTCAGGTTCGATTATTTCAACTATTTCAGAAACTTCTGGTTCAACATAAAACGGAGTTTCAAGAGAGTAAATTTTGTGTCCTGCAGAATCTACAACAAGTAACTCACCATTAATGCCCAATGTAATATCAGTTGGAGAACTAAACATTCGAGGATATGGCCCATTTTTTTCAAAAATATTAAGAGTCAAACCAATGTCTTGTTCAAGATGTAAAATTCTACCATTATCTGAATTTATAACATAAATTGCTCCGTTAGGATCAACTTCAATTCCCGAGGGTGAAAAAACATAATTCAATCCACGAAATTGAAATGACTTTATGAATGAGCCATCCGAATCAAATTTTTCGATTTTGCGATTTCCTTTATCAGTCACATACACATATCCTTGTTCATCAACATCAATTCCAATTGCAGTAAGAAATTGACCTGAACCCATTCCACTTGTACCAAATGATAAAACAAATTCGCCGTCAGAAGTAAATTTTTGAATTCTTTGATTACCAGTATCTACAACATAAACAAAGTTATCAGAATCAACTGCAATGCCATTTGGATATTTGAATTCCCCGTCATGTATTCCTTTACTGCCCCATTGATCAGCAAACGTTCCATTAAGATAGAATTTTTGAATTTTATGCAAGTCATGATCTGCAACAAAAATAAAATTACTACTCACTGCAATTCCAGAAGGATAGTGAAATTCTCCAGGCAATGTTCCACTTTGCCCCCAATGAGTAAGATATTGACCATCACTAGAGAATTTTTGAATTCGCTTATTGCCCAAATCACTTATGTATGAATTTCCATCTTCATCAACTGCAATAAATTCAGGATACGAAAAATGCCCAGGTTTTGATATTCCAAACTGACCCCACTCAGATACCAAATCATAATCTCCTAGGGCAAATGAAGATGGGACAAATGCACTAAACGCTAAGAATATTGAAAAAACCATGACAAGCAGGACAAACTTTGACAACAGTTACTTTTGCTAAAATTTGGCAAAGATCATCAAAGTTAACAATTATTCCATTTTTTGTCAACTTTATGTCAGAACGGCTTGTTTACCTCACGCGTGAACACATAGCTTGCAAGACCCACCATTACAAGAACAAACACAGAGATAACTCCAAGGCTCAAAGCTATTGAGATCCCACCTTCAGAGACGCCTGTCATCAGCTCCCTAACCAGCAATACAGTATAGGTAACAGGATTGAGTTTTGCTATCATTGCAAGCCAATTGGGCAGTAATTCTAATGGAAATAATGCAGGGCTTAGCATGAATAAAGGCATGCCAAGAAAATTGATCACACCCCAAAAAGTTTCCTGAGATTTTGCTGTCGCTGCAACAATTACTGAGATTCCTGAAAAACCCAATGAAAACAAAATCACTATTGCCATGATAGGTGCAATCATTATTGGATTTGGAAAAGTAACACCGATTGCCAAAGCAATTCCCAAAATTAAACTAGCTTGCATTGCTGCAATCAATGAAATTGCAGACATTTTTCCAAGGGCAATTGCAGAACGAGAGATTGGAGAAGTAAGAGCCTTATTCATAAAACCATAACGTCTATCCCAAAGAGTATTAACGCCACCAAAAATACTTGTAAAAATTGCAGTAAGAATAATGACGCCAGGCGCCATAAACTCAATGTATTCACCTTCAAAACCTACTGACTGAATGAGTGGTTGAGTTCCCGAAAAAGTATTTCCAATAACAATTATCCAAATTGCTGGTTGAATCAAACGAATCAAAACGCCACTTCTAGATTTTTTGTATCTTTTTAGTTCTCGCCAAAAAATCGTATAGGTATCATACATCAAAGTATTCATGCACGTAACCCCTTCATCTTGGCATGTTCTCGTTTTCGATTAAACTTTGAATCATCATCCCGTATTTCATGACCAGTGTAGGATAGGAAAACATCATCAAGTGTTGGTTGAGTCAGGGCAATTGAGATGATTTTAATTTTTAACATAGATGAAATTTGGAAAATTTTTGGAATAACTTCTGTCCCATTTGATGCAAACAAAGTAAGATTGGTGCCATCAACATTAATCTTGTTTACAAATTCTATCTTTCTAAGTTCAGATAAGAATGAATCCGGACTTGCTCCGTCTTCTAAAATTATAGAAATTACTTCGTTACCCATTGCATTTTTCATGTTTTTGGGAGAATCAATTATCTGAATCTTACCACCATCAATAATCCCAACTCTGTCGCAAAGTTGATCAGCTTCTTCCATATAGTGAGTGGTAAGAAAGATAGTCATCTCAAATTCATCGTGAATTTTTTTCAAATATTTCCAAATTTTTCTTCGTGTTTGGATATCCAAACCAACGGTAGGCTCGTCAAGAAACAGAACTTTTGGCCGGTGTAAAAGACCTCCTGCAATATCAAGTCTTTTTCTCATTCCACCAGAGTAAGTAACTACAGAGTCATGCTGCTTGTCAGAGAGTTCAATTAATTCTAAAACAGCATCAATTCTGACATTTATTTCATTTTTTGGAATATGATTGAGTTTTGCTTGCAACAAAAGATTCTCTCGTCCAGTAAGGTATTCGTCAACGGTAGTTTCTTGTTGAACATATCCAATATTCTCACGAACTTTTTTTGGATCAGCTGTTACGTCAAATCCAGAAATCAGAGCTTTGCCAGATGTGGGTTTTAGTAATGTAGTCAGAATCATCATAGTAGTACTTTTTCCTGCACCATTTGGTCCCAAGAATCCAAATATTTCTCCACTTTCAACTGAGAAAGAGATATCATTTACAGCGATTACGTCTCCAAATGATTTTGTCAGAGATTTTGTTTCAATAGAATGCAATGCTTTGATCGCATCATGCAATTATAAATTGCTAAGTATTGATTTGAAACCACATAAAAAATTTAAAGAGTAGCAAGATGATTTGTTGTATGATAGGATTATGTCAAAAATGCCACTCATCAAATGTAGAGATAACAATACAGGAAGGAATTCCTGTTTGTCAAGTATGTTCTAAAAAAGCGAACTAGGTGGCTTTTAAAAAAGAAAAAAAGAAATTATTCAGTTTTTTTGAATTCTTCTTTACTCATTCTCAGAATGACTTTTTCGCCAATTCCCCAAATTTCAGATTTGGACAATATTTTAGAATGCATCAAACCATCAGTAACTTCAATTGATTCAAGTTCGTTGGTTTCAGGATTTCTATGTAGCCGTTTGACTTTGCCAATTTTATGGCCATCAATGTCAACCACTGTAACTCCGGTTCTTACAGGAGGTCTGCTAAGAAGTAGAGTTTCCTCAGAAAATTTGTCAATGAAATCCTCGGAAAGAAAATAATCCTTGTTGAATCCCTGATGGATTGTCACTCCAGATACGGTAAGAGTATCAGGATGAATGTGGATATGTTTGACTTTACCATATCGAATTCCCTCGCGGTCTATCACTTTTTTTCCAGTAAACGAATCTGCAGTTGCAATGTTTGTAGGCATTCCTTCTAGTTTTACGGACATGGAATGATATCAGCAGATTTGCTTATCATACCAGATATCAGAAATTTCTATCAATGAGGTTAAATTACTTGACAGAAAAAAGCACGCATGGAAATTAAGGAAGAGTTATTCAAGCCAATCCTAATCACAAAGGGGAGAAATACAGGGAATCCACATTCAGTGATGCTTCTAGCAGTCAACTTTAATGGTAAAATTTACTTTTCCAGACATATGCCGGATGGAGATTGGTTCAAAAACGCCATAGCAAATCCGCAAGTCAAAATAAAATACAAGGACAGGATTTTTTCTGGACATGCAAAGCTAATCACCGACGAAGAATTTAGTGAGAAAATTTCAGAATTAAAATACCCAGGTGAAAAAAGGGCAAAAGAGAAAAGAGTGACGATAGAGGTCACATTTGATTCTGCATAATTATTTTGATTTTTTCAAGTATTTGTACAAATAGTACACAGTCAACCCGCCAAGAACTGCTGTCATTATGACAAATGGCAAAAACAGATCATATGAAGAAACAACACCAGAATCAATCACAGTTTCTGCAATATCCAGATTTTCTTCGGCAAAATCCTGAGGCTCGACGCTTTTTGCAAATTCCATTAGAGGTTCTGATTCGGCAGTAACAGGAGCAGACGCTGAAACAGATTCGGAGGATTCATCCATTCTAAATGACTCAGTATTTTTAGCAGAAAATTCTGCAGTTCCCTTACTTGAAATTTCATTCATAGGAATTTGTTTTGCATGTAACTGTGACAATGAAAGCAATCCTGATAGTCCAGTTGCAATTCCAAATCCTACAACTTTGTAAATATGCCTAAAGGAGCGGACGAGTAATTTGCTTTCTTTGGTTTTTTCTGAAAGTGTGGGAGGGACAATAACAATACTGAATTTTGTTGCAGAGTAAACTTTCATGTCTTGGGACTTTGAGTTTTTTTCAATCTTTGAAATTTTGACCACACCTAAATCCTGAAGTTTGTTTAGGTGATACTTTACTAGTTGAAGAGAAATCTGAGTTTTTTGGGCAATCTGGTTTGCAGTTAGTTCGTCGTTGAAGAGTAGTTGGAGTATTTCTCGGCTAGAATCGTTGGTAAATAACTCTCCAAATAACTTTATTTTTTTGTCATCTGTTGCAAGAATTTTGATCTTTTCTGTAAAGCCATCATCAGGAGTTTCATCGGAAGACATCAGAGTGGATACTGTAAATCCAGCATATGTAAGTTGTTTGGTAAAATTGAAATTTCACTAAACCTTTTATCCCAAACTACAAAATAGTAGCAATCACTAAAAGACAGTGCTCAAAAAAAGAGTCTGGAAAGAGTGAAGAAAAAATGAATTCAAAAATAACAATCCCAATAGCAATCGTCATTTCGGTCATAGTCACAGCAGGCATTACGTATTCAATAGATTTTGAACAGCCCCAAATCTCACAAGTATCAGGTCCTGAAATAGTCTATGTTGAGAAATCAGACTATTTTGAAGGATCACAAAATATCAAGAAGATTTCATCACAAGAAGATCTAAAAAAGATTCTCGAGGAATCTGCGGTTTTCGGAGGGGGGTTTTTTGACAACAGAGTATTTTCCACAAGAGCGATGGCGGATGATGCAATAATGGAATCAGAGGGATTTACAGGCGCGCCAACACCGGCACCATCAATTCCTACAGGCGCCGTAACAAAATCAGAATCTGGAGGCACAGACTATTCCACTACAAATGTTCAAGTTGAAAATGTAGATGAGCCAGACTATCTAAAAAATGATTCAAAATATGTATACATCGTATCTCAAAACACTCTTACTATTATCGATGCATATCCAGCAGAATCTGCGAAGATAATTCTCAAAATCGCACTAGACATTGAATCTCAACATATTCAAAACATGTTTCTAAATGGAGAAAGGCTAGTAATATTTTACAACGGGCAAAGCGATGATGAGATAATTCCACTCTATGACTTTGTACCAAGACGTTCGTACAGTCAAGTTACACATGCATTAATTGTAGATGTTTCAGATAAAGAGAATCCAACTATTCTCAAAGACTATTCCGTTGATGGATATTTTACTGATGCACGAATGATCGGAGACTATGCATACTTTGTAACAAATAGCAACATAGATTATCAATATCCAAGGTTGCCCGTAATTTTAGAAAGGTCTGTTCCAATTTTGACACCTGATGCATTTTACTTTGATAACGTAGAACAGTTTTCAAACTTTAACACATTAACTGCAATCGACATATTTGGAGACACAGTAAATTCAGAAACATTCCTTATGGGATATTCTGGCTCCACATATGTTTCTGAGAACAATTTTTACTTGACTTATCAGCAAAACATGCCATACGGATTTTATGAAGACTCGGCTAGAGACAGATTCTTTGATGTCATAGTACCATTATTGCCAAATGATATTCAAGAAAAAATCAAACAAATCCAAAACGATTCCTCAATTAGTGCATCAACTAAATGGCTAAAAATTTCAGAATTGATGCAAAATTCATACAATGAAATGGATAAAAATGACAAAGAAAAATTATTTGAGAAAATAAAAGAGGCCTTGATCAAATACGACAAAAAAATTCAAGAGGAAGCAAACAAGACAATAATTCACAAGATTTCAATTGACGAGGATAAAATAGAACATATTGCAAAAGGCACAGTCCCAGGCAGATTACTAAACCAGTTTTCCATGGATGAAAGCGGAGATAGATTCAGAGTTGCAACCACATCAGAGCATTATTCTCAATATCAAGGGACAGTTCGCTCAAATTCAGTCTATATCTTAGATGATAATCTAAACATCGTTGGAGGATTGGACAATATTGCGCCTGACGAGAGTATTTTCTCAGCCAGATTTATGGGCGACAGATTATACTTGGTAACGTTCCAGCAAATCGATCCCTTCTTTGTAATTGATTTGTCGTCAGACAAACCAAAGATTCTCGGGGAATTGAAGATCCCAGGATTTTCAAACTATTTGCACCCATACGATAATGAACACATTATTGGAGTAGGTAGAGACACCAAAGAAATTGAAAATGGCAGAGTCCAGCAGCTAGGAATCAAAATTGCATTATTCAACGTAGCAGATGTGAAGAACCCAAAGGTTGTAGACGACATAGTCATTGGAGACAGTTCCACATATTCTGAAGCACTAAACAATCACAAAGCATTCTTTTTTGATAAAAAAAGAGACATCCTTTCACTTCCAATTACTAGCGATGTAAAAAGTTTAGATGAAGTTTCTAGTGCAAAGATGATAGCACCAGAGTATAATCGCTGGAGTGGATTCTATGTATTTGATTTAGATAAAATAGATGGACTCAGTATTATGGGAACGATATCTCATTCATCAGAAGACTCGAGATATTACGGGATGGGAAGCGCCAGAACATTCTACATTGATGACGTATTGTATACAGTATCAGATGAATACCTAAAGATGAATAACTTTGAGGATCTAAAAGAAATCAATTCGATAAAATTCGAAAACACTGGAAAGTTCATAGAATATCTCAACGAAGACTTGGTTCGATGAACTAAACTACACCAGATGGACTATCGTTGAAACACCGCGTCTGTCAAATTCAACATCGTTTTCAACCTCGCTAATTGTTACAGTAAATGAAATAACATCACGTGGTTTTGCATTTTCTGCATGAAGCTTCAAATGTATATCCATCATTTCAAACTCTTGTGTTGGCAAATCATTCTCATCAATGTATGCATCACAAGTGGACTCTATTCTAAACCGATCATCTTTAAAATGAAAACCCAATTTCATTTTCCTTCCATCTCTTCCATGTCCCTTTACATTTACGTCAACAATACCAGGGCGTGTTTCGGTGTAACCAGATTTACGATTAACAAAGACTCCTATTTCAAGGGGCTTACCTGCTGTGGATTCGGCCATCTTTTGTATACCATCATTCATCACCACATCTATTGCCTTGATTGATTGAGCAACCTTTGCGATCCATTCATTAGTTCTAGTAATGGTTGCACGAATACCTGCTCGCCTTCTCTTGTCTTCATCTTCGGGTAGTTTGTAATAGTCTACCCACGCTTCATAATCATGGGAAATATCCTCAATAAAATCAATGCATGTTCTTCGGTATTCATCAACATTGTCGGTTCTCTCTGATGCATCATCAGTACGCAATCCATCAAAATCCATAGGCATGGCCATGAATAGAATTAATCTTAGTTCTAAAAAAACCAATCTTGAGATAAATTAATGATTATAATAGGAATTTTGTTTAAGAAAATAATGATATTTTCTGAAATAGTTACTGATCTTCAAAATCAATTAAAAAAAGATCTGGCACAAATTAGATTTCTGTTAAAGAAAAATCCTGCATTAGGATATGCAAGAATCGTAGAAATTGGAAAAGAGGTTGGAAAAAAATACAATATCAAGCTAATCGTGAATTTTCCAAAAAAAGGAATGATTGATGAATTTGACATGTATGGCAAAAGAGACTTGAGTTTAATTGTAGATTATGATCTAAAGAGATTTCCAATAGATAGAGAAATAATTAAACAAAAAGCAAAAGAGATTCTAGGAGATGTTCAAACAGAAGACGCATACATGTATGAAAATAAAGAAGGGGTAAGAGTATTTACAGATAATTGGAAGATAGACATCCTACCTCATTCAGTACACATCTGGACTGAATTTAACGAAAATGTTACAGCGTTTTGCAATTGGTTAATGGAGAATGCTTACAAGATGAAAAACAAGTAAACTTTACAAATCAGAGACTTTCTAGTTCTTCAAGCAAATCTTGTGCTTCAGAATTTTCTGGTTGCAATTTTAAAATACGCTTACAACAATCAATTGCCTCATCTTTTTGTTCCAATGCCAAATGAACATTTGTTTTCAAAGTAAGATTTTCTACATCTGTGTTGTCAAGTTCAAATGCTTTGTCAAAATAAGGCAATGCTTTTTTTGCATCATCTACAATTAGATAAACACTTCCCATAATGAACATAAAATCATGATCATCCAAAAATTCGGATTCCAATCTTTTTCCAAGCTTTATTGCATCACTGTATTCACCGTCTTTTAGTAATTTTTTTAGACGGCGTTTTGGATGTTTGAAAAGCCCTACCATGTCGATGTGTTATTTTTCAGGGTTTTCGTAATTTGAATGTAGGACATTAGATAGCGTTTAATCAAACAAGGATTCTGGTTGATATCCGCTTGGCTTTTGTGTTGAAACAGATTGAGGAATCTTCATGATGCCTTCTTTTATTAAGAATTGAATTCCTTGTACAAAGGAATTGTCATCTATGGAACCGTCAGCCCACCAACCGGCATTGTTTTTAATCCATGATGGAATGTTATTTGCGCTTCCGCCAGAGCCTTGAACTGTGGGAGGAATCTTCATGATGCCTTCTTTTATTAAGAATTGAATTCCTTGTACAAAGGAATTGTCATCTATGGAACCGTCAGCCCACCAACCGGCATTGTTTTTAATCCAATCAGGAATTTTTTGTACGGGAATTGTACCGTCAGCTGCAAATATTGGAACTTCAATCTCCAAATAATCAGCTGCTCCAGACGGGGCAATTCCTTCAGGAGATAATCCATAAATCCAAATAACATAACGAGCAATGCCAGGATCTTCTTTTACAATCATGCTAATAGTTTGTTGACCTGATGGAGAATAGAGAAACTTCCTGCCTTCTTCCTGTGCAATTGATCTTAGAGGTTTCAAATTTTCATCTACAGTTAGAAAGTCAAATTGAACTTGGTTCAAGTATTCAGTATCATCATATTTACTAATGAAACTAATTAGCCAATCCATTTCACAGCCCACAACTGGATCTTCAGGACCATAGAAGATATGCACTTGGTAATCAAAGTTCTTTGTAGGTTTTTTTATGCTAACTGTCTTTTCAAAATCAGTTTCACATCCTGCTGCTTCAAGTTCATCCAAAGTGGACACAATGCCTTCAAAAGGACTAGTTTGTACATTTTCTTTATATTCTAACAACGAGAATTCGTATTCTGTAGGCGGAATTCCTTCAGACACATGTGTGTAAGTTTTAGCTTTTATTGGAAATGGAAAATCATCTACAATCCATACTTTGCTTCCAACGCCACCAGTCTTCCAATACATTTGAACAGTTTCCCAAGTACCTGCTGGAACAGTAATTGTTTCAATTGCTTTTGGAAGTACTTGTTCGCCTCCAATGTTTCCAATCTTACCCCATGATGTTGCTTTGAATTCTTTTGGACCTTTTCCACCAGAACTGGAATCAGATGTTGCAAATGCAGAAAGCCATACCACGGAAGACTTGAAAGCACCTCTGTAAACGCCTAATTCATCACTGCCTCCTGTAGGTTCTGGCGCAATTTTTCCTAATTCCATTTCACCTACAATTCGTTTGTTGCCATCATAAACGACAACTTCAGCTAACCATTTGGTTTCGCTTCCGACTTGTTTGTCACCTTTTATCCACAGATCCATTTCAAATTTAGCACATTCTTTGTAGTCCACATGACACATTGAATATGAAAAGAAGTCTCCTTGTTTGAGACCTTCGCCTGCATACCAGGATCCTTCTTTATCCACACCGCCAGCTTGGAATTGCGCAAATGCGAATGGAATTGATACTGAACCTAACAATAAAGCGGCAAACATTGGAATAATTAACAACAAACCTTTCAAATCTAAAAAAAATTGGCAAAACGGATAGTTAAAGGTTATTCAAATAAGCAAATATAGAGGAAAATGTGCAGTAATTCCAGAAATGTGCGAATGTTCCAAAGTGCACTTGTTCGAAGTTGAATTCAAACTAGATGGCATGACAGTTGTTCCAACTCACAAGAATTGTGGATTTGGTTTAGATGAGAAACAAGCTGACAAGTTCCAAAAAGAACTAGTAAAGTCTTGGGGCTTTGAGGAAGATGAAGATTAATTAAAAAGAAAAAATAGATTTTAAGATACTATCGAATTATAGTTGTCCGACAGCTTCTTTGCAAACGCTAGTTGAGCATTTGCAGTCATGACTGCAAATACAATGACCTTGCATTGCACAATCGCATTCATATTCTGGATCTCCGCTATCAGCTTCGCATCCACATGCTTGATCTACCATGCTAATTCTGTAATTTTACTTATTTTAAAAGGTTAGTACAAAAGACGAGAAATTACTCCCTTTTCAAAGAATCCCAAGGATGTCATTACATGATTTTTGTATGAGATTGGCTTGTTGCTCAACTAAATTCATATCAGCCTCCAGATCAAATGCAACTTTTAAGATATGAATATGATCTTGTCCTCGATTCAAGGCATTCTTGATTTTTAAGAAATTTTCTTTGTTAATCCACCCCAGATAAAAATAACAGTCAGAGAGCCTTGAGTTTTTTACAAAGAATTCGTATTTTTGTTTAATAATTTGGGAATGATTATTTTTTTCAATTAAATCGGAGAACCCGATAGTAGATTTTAGCATTCTTTCTAGTAATGGGGGAGTAGCTCGCTCAATTCCCACAGTTTGAGTAACAATCGAGATATGCTCATTGATTTGATTTTTTTCCAGTCTTCTTAGAAGATCAAGCATATGAGAAGGACTAATTCGCAGATGATTCAATGAAGTGATTGCATCTGCCAAATTAAAAGTAGCACATTTTTGCCAACAAGGACCAAAAACATCAGAAGATTGAATCGATTCTTTTGTTTTTTGACAACAAAATAATGATTCAATCAAAGAATTTTTGGCAGAATCAGCATAAAGTGAAGAACGCTTTTCATTAATCTTTGATAGAAGCATCCTGAGTTCCCAGGAATCGTCCTGAATGATCTGAAGTTTATCATATTGAAGAAGCTGTTTTGACTGCGTTTCAGAAAATGACGCATGATGAATCATAACAAATTCATTTTCATATGGCACGATTTCTTGTCCGGATTTTTCATCAAAGACAAAAACATCATAGTCACATGAATCATCATTAATTTCAGATGTTCTGCATCCACCCAAACCAACTGGAAAACTAGTCAATTCATGTTCAGAAAGGAATTTTTTAACATCCATGAATTCAATGCTTTTGATTTTTCTATAAAGGAACCAACTCACAAAGTTTTACAAATTCATGCAAAGTCAAAACATTTCCTTTAAATTGAGATTTAATTGGTTTTGTATCAAGCTCCTATAGTGTAGTCCGGTTAAGCATTTTGGCTTCTCAAGCCAAAGACTCGGGTTCAAATCCCGATGGGAGCATTACATTTTTGGGAATATAGACAGAGGCTTAGAAATGTCACAAAAACTCTCAGTTTAGAAAAAAATAGATTTGTACAATGTAAAAAGAACTTATCGATAATCAGTAAAAAGGTAAAGCCTCAAACTATGCGTAACTCACTGCTATTTTTGGTATTGACTAGAGAATGATATGGAAGTTATGAATTGTCGGGAGACAATAAAAATCGATTAAATTATTTTAGTAACTTTCGATGTTCTTCTTTACTGATTAAAACATTTGGTGTTACATCCAACTCTATGTTTTCATATGTGTCTAGAATTTTATTAACTCTAGGGATATATTTTTCAACACGTTTTTTAATTTCTTTACAATACATTATGGTTTGATCTGCTATTTTTTGTCTGTCTTCATCACTACGCTTTGCATCCATAAAATCACTTAATGTTTGCATTGCTGTATTTGCATGATGAATCCAATTTGCCAATACAGACATTTCCTCATTCAAGCCTTCTGTATAGATATAATTTGTAGATGTTAATTCATCAATTGCATTTTTATTAAATCTATAAAATCCTACAAAGTCCTTAGTTATTGGGTTTTCTCCATCTATATGAATTTCAGCTACTCGTAGATTTTCAAATAGTTCTGAAAGTAAACCTGTTAATTTGTTCCTGATTTGTTTTTTCTCAAAAGTTTTCATCACAAGATCTTCAATTTTTAGAAAATCGAAAACAGGATTATCTGCTTTTTCAGGGTTTTCTTTAATTTTCTTTAATATCTTTTTGATGTTATTGTTGAACTCTATGATTTGTTTTGGGCTTTTGATAGAATATTCTACAACTCCATATATGCTTAAATCTGAAATGAATTTTTTTGCTTTAATATCTTTGTTGGTAACAATTATTGTTCTTGTTGATAAAGCATGTCTTACACCTAATTCCCACATAACATTTCCATTAAACCCCGTAATATCTGCCAAAACTAGATGAGCATTCTTCAAATTTTCAATAATTTCCTTAGTAAATGATCCAGTTGTTATTTCGGATCGAATGCATCTGTAACCATATCCTGCCGATTCGATAGCAGATTTAAAAAAATGTTCATAAATCTCATTCCATTTATTAGAAGAGATTTTCATATGTGTTGAAAAAGGCATTATGACATAACAAACTTTTTTGCGAGGTTGTTGTCTCAATACTCAGTTAATATGTGACAATTATTTAATCATATTTTATCTTCGTTAAGGAAAGTCATAGAAATTAACACTAAATTTCCTGCTGTTTTTTTCTGAAATAGACCACATATTTTCTAACCAAATTCATTTTTCTATCTGCATTCAAAGTCGCTTTCCTGACATATTCCCTAATTTTTCCTATCTGAGAAATATTCTCTTGTAGAGGCGATGATACTTCGATCATTGATGGCTATCAAATTTATCATAATTACGTTAGACCGCACATGGAACTAGACGACAAGACCCCTGTCGATGTCTGTAAGATTAAGATTAAAGAAAAAGATAAGGGGATACGTTAATTCATAACGCGTCTAAATTTTAATCATCAGTATCTGAATCATCAGAACTGTCAGAATCATCAGGTTCTGAGAAATATGATTCTTTGATTACTTTTCTAGTCTTAGGTAATTCCAAATCAATGTCGTCATTTTCACTAGACATAGTATCATAAAATATGAGACCTTTTATTTAAGAATATTATTTGATTGAATATTGCCTGAAAAAGAATTTCTTGACGAATTAAAATCTCAGTTTACTAGATTAATTACTTCTAAAGATCGACTTGATACCAAGACAAGTAATATGATAACAATGTCTGGTATGATATCGACATTATTGTTAGGAATAGGGGCTTTTCTTCTAAAAACTGTGGATTCATCGTATTCTGGGTTTTCATGTTTATTGATAATTTTGCTGAGTGGTGTTGTATTGATGATAACAACAGTGGTACTCAATATTTTAGCATACAAAATAAGAGACCAAACATACCCTATGGGAACTAACCCATTTTTCTTAAAAGATGGGAATCCCAACACAACAAACATAGAGAAATTTTCCAATGCGAAAACAGATGTTTTTGATAAAAGAATGATTGAAGAATATTTGGCAAGTATCAAAAATACAGAACAACAAATAGATGATAAAGGTAGAATATTGAAATGGTCTCAAATTACATTTCTTACAGGCATAATTACCATTCCGTTATTGATTGGAATACTCATTCATGTTTTTAGTACAAATGGAGTGACAATTGGTACAGGATAATCATGTATTCGAATTGAAGAAAAAATCGGGTCTGATTAATCAGACCAAACCATAATTGTAGTGTTAATATCGTCTAGTTTGGATACTATTTCTTTCAATAGTCCAATTACCTGAGTTTGATATTCGTCCATGAATAATTTGTAATATTCAATCAATTAACTATGTTCCTAACCCTTAACAGAGAGAAAATGTCCCATGAACTTGATACACCATTAGATGATCTCTTTAAAAACATCGTAAATTAAATGCAAGAAAGAGAAACTCAATAAATTTTTTATAAAAATTATTGTTAAATGGATCCTAAATCAAATTCAGTTGCATTCGTTTTTTATGTTCTAATATTGGTAGTAAAAACAACGCAAATGCAAATATTCCCAAAACAAGAGACATCATCCAAGTTCCTAAATGTTCATACCAAATAATTGCTGAATTTTTCAGATCATCCTGTATAACAGATATCATAGCAGAAGTCATCATGATGAAAATTGCACTTCCAATAACTATTAAAAGAATTTTGTCAATAGGAATTTCTCTAGGCTTATGATTCTCGTATTCTAAAGATGCGTACAAATCATTCTCTTTTTTGTAAATACTTTTTTTATAAATTATATCGACATCTCCTAAATATAGATCAGCGTAATGATAGAATGATTTAGTATTAAGAAATAAAGATCTTTTAATTCTAAATGCTTTCATTAGTGGAAGTGTGATAAAAAATGTAACACTTATTCCAACTATTATGACTAGAGGTAAAGCATAAGATATGGGAACTAATTCTAAAGGAATTACCACGGTATCATAAATCAAAGGCATTTGCAATAAACCTATAATTAAAGAACTAATTGCAATTGTTGGAATTATACTACGTTTGGCACTTGGTAATGTTTCATAATAATTTTTTATATCTGTACTTCTTTTTCTAAGTTCATCAACTTCATAGGATGATTGTTCATTAAGAGTTTGTGTGTATATCTCTCTTAAGTAAATTTTATGAAGTTTAACTAATTGTCGACGAATATGTGTCTGAATAAAATATTTTAAAATAAATCTATATGTTTTTCGAGTGACAGTAACTCCGCTAAGTTTAGGCTTATCGTTTTTATTTTTTAGATATTTAAAATAATTTCTTAATATTGAAATCCACAATTTAAAATCATAATAAAAAGTAAAGATGAATCCCAGAAGAGTGAAAAACTCAATGCCTAATTTTTGTTCTTTAATTAATTTGATTGGCTCGTCTTGAAAATATTCGAATTTTTGACATTGTTTGTCATTTTCAACACCATTTAGTACTTTATCATAAGTAAGAGTCAAGTCTTTGTCTAATTCCATAATTTTCTTTATTCGTTCTTGTTGAAGGGTCATTACTTTTTCTAAATCATGATGGTTTATCGTATATTTAATGGATTTTTATCGAATCAGAAACTAGTTTTGTATATCAGTGGTATTGTTTGAAAATTATTTTACAACAAACAATTACACAATTTGAAGTTAATTCTTCGAGAAATCCTTCTTGAACAATTTTTCTAATATTTTCATTCTAAGCACAATCATCTTATCGCTTTCTAGTTTCTTTTTCAACCTGTAAAACTCCCTTCTATCCAGTCCAATTTCAAGTGCATTTTCCAGAGTCAAACTAGCAATGATCTCTCGCAGTTTCTTTTGTTCATTCACATACTCACTGTTGTCTTCTGCAAAGACGCCTCTTACCATTGAAAATTCGATATTGTTTGCCTCTTTTCCGATGTACTTGATGGAATTCTTGTCAATCTCTATGTGTTTGCGCTCTAAAACTCCGATATCCCCGTTTGATTTTGCCTCAGGATGATTGATGTAATCCTCAAAGACATGATCAAGCATTTTCCAGTATTCCTTTGAATCAAGTGAGCCTTCATGCGGATAGATCTTGCCTGTTTTATGATCAAGGAATTCCATGTATGGTACTTGGCTGTGTTTTGATGAATCGACTTTGGGAATCATAGGTATGATTGGTTCTCCAGTTTGAGGATCTTTTTGCGTAGCAGTTCCCATATTGAAAAAGTTAAACGGCTTTATCGAATCCGAGTAGGATTTTCCCTTGTTTAGTTTTGAAAATCTTTCATAGATTGGAAAAGTGCTTACTCGTAGTGTAGAAATTGCAGGTCTGTTTTTGTATTTTGAAATAATCTCGTCTTTTCTTTCTGGATGATAGTGAACTTCTAGAATGTCTTTCCACCATTGCTCATGGTCTACTCCTTCCAAATGTCCTAATCCATGTGAAGAATACTTGTAGATTACAATCTCACCATCTTCAAATCCATAAAGGACGTATCTCTTTGCTGAAATTCCGTAAAACCAGACATTGTCTGCAAGATGTTTTTCCTTGTTTTCATCTTCATAGTCTTCAATCTTGAACATCTCTACGTCATGCTTGTACGGGTTTAATAGTTTGAAAAAATCCTGAATCAGTTGCACATGCTTTGGCGAAATGAAAACTGCATCAGTGTCACAGTATGCCATGTATCCGTTATTCTCTAAAACAAGTGACTCGGCTGTTGCCAAGATTAGTCTGGCGCCAGATGTCAGAAAAACACCCATTACTGGATTGAAAAAAGTACCGTTCTTCTCTATTCTCTCCACACTAGTTTCAAATGACTCATCAGAGCCATACACAGAAACGTCGTTGTTTTTGTCTGGATGCTCGATATCTTGCTGAATAAAAATTCCATAGGATGAAGAATTTGCAACTATCTTGAGATGATTCTGAATTAACTTTGAGATGGAATCATCTAATGAGATGATGTTATTTTTTATCTCCAGTCTCTTTTCAATTATTTTCTGAATAAAATCTTCATCAGGTTTTACGATAATCCCTTCAAAGATCTCAATTTCCTTGAGATTCTCCTGTATTCCTTCTGGAGCAAAAGTGATTGATTCTAGAATCTGTGGAGTTTTTCCAGATAAGAATTTTGAGCCTATCAAGTCATGCAGTGTAATCCAAATGGCAGTGCCATCAAGGGATTTTTGATAGTTTATGCCTATATTGGTTGTATTTTGTGTGTTGTATTTTGCTCTGGCAGGCAGTATGTCGTCATCTGGAACTACCTTGCAAATGGTTACAGATTCTCCCCAGAATTCTTTGTTTGCCACATCTTGTTTGGTTATAGTGTCAAGTAGTCTTTGAGTTTTCTTTGTGGATTTATGATGGATTATCTTTTTTGCTTTTAGGAATTTGTCCATCTGTAACAAGACGTAGATTGTAGGATACATGCTTGTAAAATCAATGTAGGATGTTTTGGTCGGAGTCTTTCTAATCATACAATCAGTTCTGCCCCCCAAATACGTCATCATGACATAACCTAACAGCTCCCTTGAAAAACTTGGGTTTTGTTTTAAGAAAGGTACTATTCCAATTTGCTCCAGATACGATTTTCCAATTGATGCCGGAGAGTACAATTCACTTTCATGCTTGCGGATATGATAAGTTATGTATCTCTTCATTGCTTGCAAGTACAGGTCATGTGTAGCTAGAGTATCATTGATGTTGTAATCAACATATTCTTTGGAGATGACTCCGTGTTCGTCTGTTTCTAATTTCCTATATGGAGATCCAAAGTCAATTAGAGCGTTTTTTAGATTGTACGATTCGTTTGTAAGCGAGAAAATAAACGTCTTGAGATCAACAAAGCAACCGCGATAGGTTCCAGATTTTTTCTCAGTCTCTGTTTTAGATGGAGATGCAAACTGGATGAATGCTGATTTTCCATCAAGGCTTTTAATTACAATTCTAGGATTGCTTTTGTTCTCAGATAATTTTAATGAGAATCCGTTGTGTTGCAGTTTTGATTTTCCACAATATGTTGCAAGTCGCGACAAGTCAAAGGGGAGATTAAATCCAACGCAAATTGCCCTTACACGATAGACATTTGGAATGAATACCTGCTCGACAAAGTCTTTCCTTGAGAGTAATTCACATTTACGCTTTGATGCAATTTTTGTGATTTTCTCAATGTCCTGTTTTGATAAATTGTCGTCATAAAATATACAAAAATGGCGCAGTTTTCCAAACGACCATACACCGCAAGAGCCAAAGACCAACCCCTGAAACTCATCAGATCTTGTCTCAGTGTCCAAAACTAAAACGAGGTTTTGATTTACCTCGAGTTTTAGGCGCGGTTTGTCTCTTTTTTTGCCTTTTTTCTCAGTGTAGCATCTGAAATAGAGAGGTAATCTGGTCATTGCCATCTTTCCAAAAGCACGTTTATCTTTTCATTATACGAATAGGCTAATTTTGAGTAAATACTGTTTCCTGTCTTGATTGTCTTTAATTCCAAAATGTTTTGCAATCCCAAAAGAAAAAATGCCTGTATGACAAATTCTGTCTGATTCTTTTTCAGCCATCTTTTGTCCCATGTTTTCTGTCTGTCTGATAGCCATCGGTGACAAACAAGGCATACGGTTATTGTTCGATAGTCATGCTTTCTTCCTGAGACATGATGAAGTTCTAAATCACAAAGATCCTCTTTTGAATTACAAATCTCGCATCTTTGTTTTTTGATTTTTGATTCACGTTTAGTTTGATGGAATAAATCATCAATCCATTTTTGAGCACTGTAGATTTCTGATTTTGTAATATCAAGTAATTTCATAATTCTTTCATTTGAGAAAACAGATAATGGTAAAACTACATCACTATTCAAATTCATACACATCCACAAATTCAGGTTCTTCTACTCTCTCTTCAACAGAAATTATTTTTTTAGGTCTAGTTTCAAAAGAGTGCAACTTTCCATTGCTGTCTCTGATTTTCTTTTTGGAAAACTCTGATAATTTTTTCTTGTTGCCCTTTTTGAATTCCTTTACAGCGTTATGATATTTTCCAACGGTACTGGCATGTCTTGAATCATTAATCTCGATTGAAATTTTTTTCCCTTTTTCATTAATTATCATGGAGCGTGAAATCTTGTCAAATTTCTTTGCAACCCATCTTCTGTTTATTTTTTTGAAAGCATTGGTATGATTGAGAACCATTTTTACTGAGAGTTTGTTTTGTCTTGCAATCTTTGTCAGTGACTTTTTTGTAGTACGTGCTTCTGAAACAACCTCTAGTGATCTCATTCGAAGATCCTTTTCTTCTGACTTTAGATTTTCCCAAGATTTTCTGAAAATTGGAATTTTCTTTCTTTTTGCTGTTGACACATGTAATATTAAATAAAAAATACATTTATCTACTCAGATGAGTGTAGTAAACTGTATTCAAAATGTCATATGATGCACAAAAAAGAATCAAAGACGAAAATAGGAGAAAAATAATGTTAGAACTCAAAAACAGTCCTAAAAGATTCAAAGATTTACTAAAATCAACTAAATTCTCGCCTACTGGTCTGACTAAAATCCTAAAAGAACTTGTGTCTGAGAACAAAATCCAGAAGACTCTACATGAAGGAAAAGAGGCTTATTCGCTTTCAAAAAAGCAGTCACGTGATTTTGATGATCTCTTTAACGTTGCACATACCATAAACTCCATCATAGGAAAAGGTGGGAAATACTATCGATTTCATTCCGGTTTAGAAGATATTTTACAAAATCCAAAATCATCTTTGGGGATAGAATCCAATTTGACATTAGACAAGGAATTGGATAAATTAGATCTGTTATCAAGCAAAGACATAGATGAAATTAGAAAAATTGTTCTTAAAAAAATTGTTCATAATATAAAGACACAAAAACTGAATAAAAAACAAACAGGGGAACTCGTACTGAGCTTTGTCATAGATTATCCAATGTTATTTGATGCGTTATCTTTGACTCCAAAAAAAGTTGCAAAGGGTATTGCTAAATTTGTGCAAGAAAAATATGATAAGATACCAGAAAATGCAAAGCAAAGAAAACCAAGTAAAGAAATAATCAAATTATTGAGGAAGAAGAAATGAATCCTTTGTTGATTTCAGGATTTGGCACATCCATCAATGTTGACAAGCGAAAACTCATCATTACAAACAAACTAAAAAAAGAAAAACTTGAATTCTATCCTCACAAGATTGATCATGATTCTATAATCATAGACGGGCATACTGGAAATATTTCCTTTGAGGCAATGCGTTGGACTGTAAAGCATGGAATCAATCTATCTTTGCTCAATTGGAATGGCAATCTTTTATCAGTTACACTTCCTGAGGAACCAAAATCAGGAGGATTGAAAATAAAGCAGTACCAAAAATACTTGGATGATTCATTTAGAAAAACAATTGCAACAAAGATTATCCAAACCAAAGTTGATCATTCTCTCAGTCTGTTGGAGCAACTCTCAAATTATTACGATGTGGATTATCTCAAAATAAAACAATCATTTGAAAAAGAGACACGAGGACTAGATGCAAACTCTGATAGAATTTATTCTGACTTGATGACCTATGAGGGAAGAATAGCCCAGATTTACTTTGAGCAGATTTCTAAAATAATCAACAAAATCGTGCCTGAATTCAGGTTTAATGTGCGTAAAAACAAGGCAATGTCTAGAAACTATAATGCATCAGATGAGGTCAATGCACTGTTCAACTATGGATATGCAATACTAGAATCAGAAATCAGAAAGTCAGTCAATGCAGTAGGGCTTGATAGTACAATTGGATTCTTGCATGAGATTACTCCGTCAAGAACCCCTTTGGTCTATGATCTGCAAGAGCTGTTCAGATGGATAATTGACTTGTCAATAATTCAACTGTTAGAAGAAAAGAAACTCAAAAAATCAGACTTTATTGTAACTGAGAATTACAACATGAGATTACGAGAGAAAACTGCCAAATTGCTAATTGAAAAGATATCTGCAAACTTTAACACAAAGGTTCCATACAAGGGCAGAAACTATTACTATCAAAATGTGTTATTTGACAATATTCGAAACCTTGCACATTGCATTTCTGATAAAAAGATAAAGTTTGACTTTGATGTTCCAAAACTAATCATTCAAAGAGATGATACTAGCAAACTACGGGAGAAAATCCTGTCATTGACTCCCGATGACAGAAGAAAACTTGGAATCAACAAGTCTACTTTGTGGTATATCAAGAAGAATATATCAGACGGCAAGACTGCAAAAATTTATGAAAAGATAATATACAAACTAAATTACATGAATTGATTCCTGTTTGCCTCATAGTGAGATATTCATAAAATGAATTGAATGTATTCATAAAATGAATTGAATGTATTCATAAAATGAATTGAATGTATTCATAAAATGAAAAAAAGATTTGCTAAAAATGAAAAAAAGATTTGCTAAAAATGAAAAAAAGATTTGCTAAAAATGAAAAAAAGATTTGCTAAAAATGAAAAAAAGATTTGCTAAAAATGAAAAAAAGATTTGCTAAAAATGAAAAAAAGATTTGCCAATAAAGAATATGTCTAAAGATTAGGTAATTTCAGGCGTGAATTTACATCATTTACTGTATGAATAAAGCAAAAAGAGATTTCGTAAAAATATGAATTACTTTATTTAATTTGTAAAACTTTTTTTCATTTTACTGAATAAATTTACTGTTCATTATGAAACATTTGCGAATTAGTTTTCAGTTCCATTATTAATTCCATAATAGTTCCATAATGATTTTCAGTTTTACTTTTAATTCCATTATGACAGTTTCATTTTGATATGTGATTTCATGCGTAATTATTTTGGAATTAGATAATTATTACATAATTAGGCGTGCGATTCAATTATGAATTCAGATTATCTAGGCGTAGAAATTATTTTGTTTACTGAATAATTCATAATGGAACTGTAACAGTTTCAAAATGGTTTACAGTTTTTATTTTTAATTTAGAAAACGTTTCTGTTTCAAAAATCAGTAAAGTTTTGTAAAGTGATTTTACTATAGTAAAACCGTGAATAAAACTCTGAAAATAGAGTAAATTTTACAGTTTTAGGCGTGAATAATTTTTGTAAAATGGATACTTTACGCGTGAAAAAACCAACTTTATCTGAATAAATTTTACAGATAATTTAGAAAATTTTTCTAATTCCAATAATCACACTAGCAGGAATTCCAAAATTACATTCCGATATTTAGTAAAATCAAACCAATTCCATAACTCAAAATAGATTCTTCGGAATTCATATCCACATGATTCAAAACGCCAGTAAAAATTAATCTAGTCTGTTTACTTTGTTCAAACATGGTTTCATAGTGTCGTTTTATCATACAATGTTATGCCACCAACTGTTATTGTAATTGATGACAGCCATGCTTTAACACAGGTAGTTTCAGAGTTTCTCACACTCAATTCAATTGATGTTTTGGCTGTAGGACAAAATGGAAATGAAGCCGTGGAACTGTACAAAAAACATTCTCCGGATTTTGTATTGATGGATTATTTAATGCCTGAATTTAATGGATTGTACGGACTTCAAAACATTCGAAAAGTAAATCCTAATGCCAAAGTTATCATGTTTACAGGTAGTGCAGATCCGGGACTCTTTGATCAATTTAGGGAATCAGGGGTTTTTACCATATTAGAAAAACCATGTGATTTTGATAAAATCGTAAAGACGATTAACAACGCTTCAAGTAATACTGTTCAGTTGACTAGTTGAGATTTATGAAGATTTTTAAAATTTCAGAAAACAAAAGCTACATTCAGACTGTCAGGGGTTGATAAATGTCACAATTAATGATGAATTAAAAAAAAATAGAGTGGCATAAAAGAAAAAATCATGAAATTTCTAGAGAACAAGAATCTGAACAAATACGTCGATTAAACACATCTTCATATTCTCTTCCACAATGAACACATTTTCTAAAAGACATGTTTTGTTTACACATTCATTCTATTAAAGGAGTTGAGATTTTAATAATTCAAAGTGACTAGTGATGTTGTAATACGAGAATTTTTCTTATACATGACAGATGAGTTAAATAATCTTTTGCAACGTTATTCAAGTGATCAGGACAAAAATTACTGCGTTTACAGGTACAAATGCCAATAAACTATGTCAGATCAGTTTCATGCTTTCTAATCTGTCACTTAAAACCTTATTACAAACAACAACGATATAATGTGATGTCAAATTTAATATTTGAAAATAATTCCCCTTGGGAATCTACGAGTAAATACATTCTAAATTTTCCAGATATTAGATTTATTGGAGTGATAAATAATATGGGCAGTCTTGTAAAAGTAAATACAAAAAAGGAATTATTCCAATTGCAGAAATAGATCAGTACAAAATGTGTATGGAGCATGCATTAGAACTATTCATGAAAAAAGATCTTGATGACGTCTTGGGATCACTTGACTATATAGTATCAAAAAGAAAAAACATAAAGATAATCACAATTCCAGTCAACGACTACCTCGTATTAATATCTGCACAATCCAATACAAAGATTGAGCCCATTATTGATGAAATACTGAAAAAATTAAAGGATATGCAAAACGACGTTACAAGTATATGATAATTTCTGAAATATGTTTGTCTAGATAATTCTAAATTATATTCATCACGATATGCACTTACAACATTATCTATGAACTGACTCATAAATCCTGTTTTTTGGATTTTCAATAAATGGAAAAACATCAAATTGCTCATCTATGGGTATTGAGAAGAGATATCCAATCTGTTTTTTTAAATTCATCATTATTTGTGACATTTCTCGGGGTCTGTCTATAATCCCAGCATTACATTTTTGGGGATATAGTTAGGTCAAAAGAAATGTCACAGTGGTGGGTTTGAAGATCTGAGATATTTTAGTCCCATTCGTATATTCTGCGATATTTATTAAAAATGGTTTTAATACTTCAAGAAAATCTCAGCAGGTATGCCTTATGAAACCAAGAATATTGTAAACAACATTCTTGACAGAAAAGTGTCTAGGTTTGCAAACACAAACTTTTTGAGACTTTTAGATTCTACATCCATGGTAGATGCATGTAGCATCATGCAAAAAAATCACAAAGACGAGGTTATTGTAATTGACAAAACAAATTCTGTAGTTGGAATAGTTACGGATCAAGATGTCCTAAAAAAAATCGGCGAAGCTCACGCAAATCCAAAAAAGACCACATTAGATGACATCATGACATTTCCTCTTGTCAGCATCAAACACAATGATACGTTACTTGATGCCCTGAAAATAATGAGGGATAAAAATTTACGAAAACTTGCAGTGACAGAAGATGATGGAACTGTAATTGGCATAATTTACCAGAATACCATAACCAGTCTTATCCGCCAAAAGGTGGCATCTCCTTCCCCTACAAACTATTCAATCAAAGCAATACTGTGGAATCTTGGGACAGTAACTCAGTTCGCAGGAATACTGATGCTCATCCCGTCAATTGTTGCAACACTGCTCAATGAATCATTGGTTGCAACAGGGGTGTTCCTGATGGCCACATTACTTTTGATTACGGGATTTTTCTTAAATACATACGGAGAAAAACATCCACTTACATTGCGAGGCTCAGCAGTGATGATACTTGCAAGCTTTTTCATTTTGGTGTTGCTTGGTACCATTCCATACCTGTATGTCTCACCATATGGCCAAGGGGATTTTGCAGACCTGTTTGCAAGCAGTTTTTTCTCTAGTGCATCAAGCTTTACTACCGCCGGAATAACGCTATTTGGAACACCTGAGGATTTGCCTGACAGTTTTACCTTCTTCCGAAGTTTCAGTCAGTTTGTAGGGGGAATGAGCTTCATTTACCTGATAATGACTGCGTTTTATCCTGAAAAGAAACTCATTACAATGAGGGGTTTTATCTCAGGTAACATTCCAAAACTGCGTGAACTGTTTGCAACAATCGCAATAGTCTTTTCGATTTATGCTGTAATCATTGCATTGTTGATGTTTTATCTGGGAGAGCGAAACATTCTGGATGACTTTTCTCTTGCAATGAGTGTGCTATCTACTGGAGGATTCATGCCTGATTCTGCTATTTTAGAAACATTGACCGTACCAGAATATTTGGTATTGATGGCAGGTATGATACTTGGAGCGTTGCCATTTGGACTTCACTATGCATTTGTCAGAAAAAAATTCATGTCCTTCAAGCTTACAAAAGAAGTCGGAATTTATTTTGCAATACTTGGTGGTGCAATTTTACTTTTTACTGCAACAACTGATGTTTCTGAGTTGGATTCAGCATTTACTGTAATTGCCGCAAGTACCACTGCAGGCATGCAGATTATTGATCTGACAGATATTGGCGATGTGTCTGTGAGTATTTTGTTTGTCCTGATGCTAATTGGTGGCTGTGGATTTTCAACGGCTGGTGGAATTAAGATATTCCGCCTTGAGCAAATATTCCAGTTTAGAAAATATTTCAAAAAATCAAAGTGGGAGAAAATTCCAATCCATGAGCGAAAAGAAATATGGATTGCAGTAATTTTGCTTATCTTGTTTCCAACTGCCCCTATCCCTGTGGCATATCACATAAGTAATCAGGGTTATGATTTTAACGATTCATATTTTGAGTCAGTTGGTGCGATAACCACTGCAGGGTTAGGGACAGGAATAATTGACAATGATCTTGATGCGTTTTCAAAAATACTTGTGGGGCTGCTTATGATATTGGGTCGTCTGGAAATAATTTTGCTTGCATACATCTTTGTGCCTAAACTTATTTCATAGTCCTAAAAATCATAGTCAAAAGATTCCAATTGATCATAAACACATAGTAATATACAATCTTACAGATGGTTCTTACAAAATTGTACCCATTAACATTACAGCTAAAGTCGGAATCTGTAAGTTTACCAATTCTTTTTCAAATTCGTCGTTAGTTGTGACATCTCTAAGGCTCTGTCTATGTCCCCAGTACCATACTTTTTGTTTAAATAACAAAATTAAGACCAAGAATTATTGGGATTAAGAGATATCAAATTAAAAGAAGAGTATCGTTCAGATAGAGATGATATTGTAACAGAGTTTTTCTTTCCTTGTCTAAGTCATTGTATAGAATATGATAGGTGTGTGGATTTTTTATCAATTCATGCTCTAACCACGATTTCAATGGCGTTTGAAAATTTTTCAGGCGGAAATGCAAAATTAAGAATGATAACAGGCCACAGGTTTAGAACGGCTGATCTGAATCTATTTACAAAACTATTTTCAGAAAAATTCACAAAATCATTTGAAGGAAGATCAATTCAAAATTCTAAAATTCAGAAACTTCAAGACATTGTAAACAAAGGTCAAATTGAGTTAAAAATTGTAATTCCAAATTCAGAGCAAATAGCAAATTCATTTTCAGAGAGAATAGGAATTTTCAGAGACGATGATGATCAAGCTGTTGCGTTTACGGGAACATCAAGAGAATCATTTTCAACTCAAACAAGAGATTTTGAATCAGTAGATGTTTTTACATCATGGAATGATAAATCAAGAGTTGAAAGAAAGATGCAAGACTTTCAAGATCTCTGGAACAACAAGACAAAACATGTAGAAGTTTATGATTTTATGTTTGCAGAAGAGAACAATCTTTTAAAATATTCATCAGAATGGATTATGCAAGACTAGAGTTGAAAAGATTCTTCTAATCTCGCTTTATTTTCATAGAAATTCATTCTGTTGATTTTATAATAGATTACTTCACCACGACGATCAATAACTGCAATTATTGGTTCTTTTCCCATATGTGTGATATCTTCAATCTTTTTTTGTAGATTGCCCATCTTCTCTTGCTGACCTTCGTTGAGTCCAAAGACTAGATATTTTGCTCCTTTCTCACCAAAATGTCCTCTCTCATAAACTCTAAAGTCAGAACCAAAACCAAACCCATCTTTTACAACATATCCTCTATTTCGAAGATCACGATATATCAAAAATTTAGTAAGTATGTCAGAATCAGTTTTTTGGCAAATGCTCATAAAAGTATCAAAATCAATTTGTTTTTTGATTTTTTTTAAAATCAGTCTTTTAGTATATAACAAATACAGAGTCTCAAATTGTTTTAAGAATAATTTTTCATTTTCAATTTCTCCATATCCCTTTAGTTCAAGTTCATGAATCAAATTTTTATCAGAAATGCAAGCTTGATCAGAAATCATCTCACCGTTAACGATAGGAGTATCATCCATGATAATGAGAAAATCAAAGGATTTCCATATAAGCATTGGAAAATACGAGCGCATTTTGACTCACCGTTAAAATATGGGCGGTTTGGTTTGAGAACATAATGCATGGTGCAAATTATAGAACTGCAACTGGACAAATTTTTACCAGAAAGGAGTACATCAAGGGTAAACCACAGATCAAAATTGCAAAATTTCAGGGGGGTAAAAGAGGAGTTTACAAGTATTGTGTACAGTTATTGATTAACGAAAAGATCCAGATCCGACACATGGCAATTGAATCAGCTAGATTAGCAGCAAACAAAACACTAGAGAAGACAACAGGTGAAACAGGCTACTATTCAAGATTAAGAATTTACCCACATAATCTCCTAAGAGAGAACAAACAGATTGCAACTGCAGGGGCAGATAGAGTTTCGGAAGGAATGCGAAGATCCTGGGGCAAAGCAGTTAGTTTGGGTGCAAGAGTCAAACAAGGCCAATGCATTATGGAAATGTACGTAAATAATGAAGCGCATTTAGAGGCAGCAAAAAAAGCACTTCATGGGGCATGTGTGAAATTACCAGGCACTCCAACAATTAATGTAATTGAATGGAATAAAGTATCACCATAAATTCTCTAAATCAGATTTATTGTTTTTGACAAATTTTAAAAATTCTTGAAATTCATCTTTTGTTGGTTCACGGTTTAGAATTCTTTTTGATTGATAGTAAAAAGCGTTGTAAATTCTTCCAACTACTACACCCAATGCAAATGATTTAGAATCATCAATGTTCGATAGTAATTGAATTATTTCTTTAATTTCATCTTTATTGGAGATTGTTTCTCGAATTTTTTGTTCTATTTTACCAAGAAGTATTTCATCCATAACGTATCTTAATTGAAATAGTTAAAAACAGTTTAATATCCAAATTCAACCTTTAGGGTTGTTGCAGTTATAGTACAGTCTGGTTAGTACTCGTGCTTGCCAAGTACGTGACCCGGGTTCAAATCCCGGTAACTGCACCACTTATTTTTGATTTTTAGGAACAAGTGCATTTTTGATAATTTCTAATGCATCTTGAGCTTTTTCCGGACGTGGTAATTGAATCATAAACACATTATCTTTTCCATAATTTGATTTTGGTGAGGATAATGCAAACATTGCAGTATTTGCAAGCGATTCAAAAAAGTCAAGATGGGTTTTTGCATTAATTAGAAATGTCTCAACAATGTTTCCTTTAGAAAATGTCAAAACCACTTCAACGAATACGTTTCCTAATCCATCTTGCAGAATATTCAGATCAGTGTTTATGGATAGAGATTGACCTGCAACCTTAGAAAGCATGGCATCATATTTTTTCTCTTCGATAATTATACACGGAGTTTCTTTCCCGTCAAAATCAAAAGTAGTGATTCCATCGTGGGCTTGCTCCATTAGTTTTTTTAATTCATCAGACATCTTGTTTTTCCTTTAGCGCGGGGATTATTTTATCACCTGCTTTTACTAAAAATGGAGAAATAAATGCAGTGATTATAGAAATTATACCCATCAATGGGAACAAGAAAGCACTGACTGCCCCTATATCCACCCCAACTTTTACAATTACAATTGAAAATTCACCTCTTGGAGCAGCTAAAGTAAATGCAGAACGTATCGCTTTGCTACGTTTTTGTCGAAAGATAATATTTCCAATCAGATTCCCACCAAATTTCATTCCGATTGCTACAGCAATCAAGGCAATTGCCAAAAAGATGTGATTTTCAAGTTGTGATATATCCATCAAGGCGCCAACTGAAATAAAGAAAATTGCGACAAACATGTCTTTTATTGGACTTGACAGCAGTTTTGCAACTTCGGACGATTTTGATTCTGCAATAAGAACCCCTGCTAAAAAGGCGCCAATTGCAACTGACAATCCAACTACATTAGCAAGTAATGCATATCCAAAGCAAACACCTAGAATACTTAGCAATAGAATTTCACGGTGCTCAGCTTCTGCAACTCTATCAATTAGTGGTGGAATGATTCGAGTTCCAATGGTAAATGTTCCAACTATAAGACCAATAGCAACTAGAACCACAACAATTACAGATTCAATAGAGACTGTCCCAACTAAAGCAATGGACTGCAATGAAGAAATCAAAATAACTGCAATTACGTCTTCTACAATCAAAATTCCCAAAACAAGGATAGAAGATTCCTTTTTGATCCGTCCCATCTCTTCTAAAATTTTGACAATTATTGCAGTACTAGAAATAGACAATGCGGCTGCAATGAAGAGGGCATCTAAAAATTCCATTCCAAGTGCGGTTGCAGTATAAAACACAACACCCAATGTTGAAAACAGACCCATAGTTCCAACCCCAACTGCTACACGTCCAATGTTTTTGATTTTTGCATATGGAAATTCTATCCCAATTACAAAAAGAAGTAAAATTACGCCAATTTCAGAAAAAAGATTCAACGCAGAAATATCAGAGAGAATTCCAACACCTCCAGATGAATTAGAAGATGGGCCACCTTCAGGTAAAACCCATGACCAAAAAGGAGACAAAGGACCAATTAGCATTCCTGCAAAAAGATAACCAATGATTAGCGGTTGTCTAATTTTGAAAAAAGCAAGAGTGACTACTGCACCAATTATCATAATAAATGCCAAATCAGTTACAAAAGTTGTATGAGGAAGATCAGGAGTTATCTGTTCAATTAAACTGGTAACTGTTGTGTTAAGTGAGCTATGAATTTCACTTGTATCTATCTGAAGTGAAATGTTTTGCATATTTTCACTTGACAAATTTCTTTAAAAATGATTTCCGATTAAAAATTTGGGAACCAAATTTATGAAATTACAATAATTGAAAATAGGCTCAAAGCACAATCTTTAAGCTCTTATGATGATTCATCATAATCTTAATGCAGAGTGATGATTAGGTCATCTGAATAATATGTAGAAATATGACCTGGGGTATCTGACTGCATCTTTGGTTACGTCATAATCACCTGAGTATTAATAGTACGGTACCATACCGTACTGTATGATTCAATGTGAATATTGTACAAGAGGGTTTATCGAGACGGCAAACGGGTTGGCCGAAAAGACCTTTCATGAGTTACTTCACGAACCAACTGTTGTAAACAAGTAACTCTTTACATTTTTTATTTTAGACCCAACTTTTTTATCATCATTTTTTAATTGATTGTGTATGGCTACAAAGAAAAAGACAGCTGCCCAACCAAAAAAAGTAGTGAAAAAAGTTTCAAAAGAACCAACGCCATCAGCAGTACTAAAGAAAGTAGCATCAGTTTCAGATTCTAACAAAGCATTACAAAAAGAGATCAAAGTAATGTCAAAGATTTTTGGAGAAAATCAAAAAGTCCTTTTATCAATGAAAGGAATGATCGACACACTAACATCAACTTTGGAGTATATCCAAAAACAATCAAAACAGATCAACATAATAGAAGAAGACACTCAAAAATTATACGCAGGACTAAATCAAGTAAGAACTCAATCTAATTTAGTAAATAAAATAAATGATCAAACTACGAAACTGCAAGATGAGATAAACAAAATTTCTGAGATCCAAAAGACAACAAAACCTCAGGAATTATCTCAGCAAGTTCAAGACAGTATGAATTCAATTAAGAACAATTCTCAAATGATAATAAAAATTGCACAAAGAATTGACGAAGTCAGAGATGATCTCAGAAAAGTTTCTGGAAAAACAGATTCATTTTTAGAGATTAGCTCTGAGATGAACAAACTAAAAAACAATCTGGATGAAATCTCAGATAAAACTGCAAAACTAGATACTGGGAATCAAATCATCCAGAGTCTCAAACAAGAATTTGAAAGAATTGCAGATAGTGCAATATCAACAACAGATCTTAATTCAGAACTTGAAGCAATCAAAGTCACAATTGATTCTATTTCATCAAAAGCATCAAGGATTGATTCTCTGGGAGGAATAATTGACGGACTCAAGCAACAGTTTGAAACAATTTCGTCAAATGCTAAATCAGCAGAAAACCTAAGCTTACAGACAATCAAGGATTTAGGAGGCAAAATAGATAGGATTGAGACTGAAATTGGAGGATTATCAAAAAGAGCAGATTCCACAGCATTTGTAGGAGAAGGACTCAAATCAGTCCAGGAAGATATTTCAAATTTCAAGCAGACAGTGTTTGATAAAACAAACAGCATAGAGCAAAAAATATCCTCAGCATCAGATATTCTAAAAAGACAAGATGCATCGACAATAGAATTTCATAAAAAATCAGACAAACTATTTGAAGAAATACAGTCAATTAAAAGTGCCACAAACAAGTCAACAAGTGATTCATCAAAGGAGATGATGGCATTGCTAAAACTCTCAGAATACCAATCAAACGTCAGAATGAATACAGAATCAAAGTACGGTGAATTAAAAGACATTGAGAAGATGGCAGCGCAAACTGCAGATATTGTGAATTTATTTGACAGAGTCTCAATTGAGTTAGGTGAAAAAATTCCACTGCCGCAAGAAGTAAGACAGTGGGCAGTAAGTAAGATCTTAGATTGTGCAGACAAGTGGGAAGTTAGATTCAGCGATGTCTATTCAGTTTTAACTAATGCAATAGGCAGAGACATGTTAAAAGAAACAATTAGAGTGCAACAAGTAAGAGATATTTATGGAATTAGAGCAGTAGATGAAATTAGAAAGGATCTAAATATTCCTTAGACACCGGTTTCGTCGATTTCTTTGAATTGCTGTTTCTTTTTCTTGAGTGCAGCAAAGATTCCCAATATGGCTGCAATCCAAATTGTGCTAAATAGGATGTTCGCAACACTGACATACATGTATGGAGTTGCATCCATAATGTTAGTTTTCAGAGATAAGGCTCTACCATTGAGGTCAATCATTCCTGTATGATATGCAGAACTGTCTTTTGGAACAGTTGAGATTTTTTCAATACTTGCAACCATTGTATTTACATCGTTTTGTATTCTAAGCAAGTTTGTAGATTCTGTTGCAAATATCCAAACTGGGTTTTTAGAAATGACTTCGCCATTAGCATCAGTTGTTTCAGGAACATTAGCCATTACAAGTTCCAAATCTTCTTGAATTGCTACCAAGTGATTTTTAATTATTACAGGATCAGAGGAGCCCACAATTCCATCAAGGTGGCCTCTAATTCTATCCAGAGGGTAAATATCAGTATTGTAACCATAAATTGCCATGAATCCTCCAAAAACAATAATTCCAACAATTCCAATCATGGAAAGTTTGTAAACAGTATTTGCCATTTTTTCTTTCTTAGTTCTTGGTCGTAATTTACTTGATTTATTTCTTTTAAATCGCGTATGAGACAAGCTCATGTAAGCAATATAGAAAAATCCAGTAGCCTGCAGTCCAATAATAGGAACAAAGATAGGATTATTTGAAAATACTGCAATGAAGATCCCCATTATGCCATATACACCAAAAAAGATCTCAAGCAGGGTAACTTGGGAGAAGGGCAAATTGTACGCATTATCTTTCCAATCATCTTTTGTTTTTAGAACACCATATTTTGGAGTTCTAAGGAATTCATTCTTCTTTCCAATAACTGCATCAAATACTGCAACTGTGTTATTCACCGACATTCCAGCATTGTAAATTAGTAATGCGGGAAGGATCTTGGCTTTAGACTTCCAAGATTTTTGATACATACTTTGCATGATCATGATGTATGCCCCGGGTCCCATTGCAAGATATGTTGCAATGGTTATTGCAGGAAGAAAGCTGATCACATAGAGATTGACCTGACCTGCAAGTAAAATCGGCAATGCCAAAAATTGTATCAGCATTAACGGATAAACAACGTGACGTGTAAGCTGGATGAATGCTTGAATTTTTGCTTCAACTGCAACTTTGCGTTTTAGTGCAATGTCAGTAAGTAGTTTTATTGCACATTGAATAGAGCCTTTTGCCCAACGGAATTGTTGCCTCTTTGCGGCATTCATCTGTATGGGAAGTTCAGCATTAACTACAATGTCAGGCAAGAACAAACATTTCCATCCTTTCATTTGTGCCCTATAGCTTAGATCAAGATCTTCAACTAGTGTTGCAGTGTGCCAACCACCTGCATCCTCAATACAATCACGCCTCCAAATTCCTGCAGTACCATTGAAATTCATAAACAGATGAGAGTTGCTTTTTGCTTTTTGTTCAATTAGAAAATGAAAGTCAAGACTCAATGCTTGTGCTTGAGTGATGGCAGAATAGTTTTCATTAACATGGCCCCAGCGACACTGAACTAGGCCAATTTTGGAGTTTGTAAAATGCGGGATTGCTCGTTTGAGAAACCATGTTGGCGGAATAAAATCTGCATCAAAAATTGCAACAAGTTCGGTATCAGTGGATTTCATTGCATGTTTTAATGCACCTGCCTTGTATCCACTTCTCGTTCCTCGTCTGACGTGCTCTATTAGAAAGCCTTGATTTTTGTAATCATCAACTGCATCCGATAGTAACTCAACTGTATCATCATCAGAATCATCCAATACCATAATTCTCATCTTATCTTTTGGATAATCCAAGTTACATACTGCATCGACCAATCTTTTTGCAACATACTTTTCGTTATATATTGGAAGTTGGATTGTAATCGAGGGGGTTCCCCAATCAGTAGTCGATAAAACCTCTTTTCTTTTTCTTGAAAGAAACGCGAGGTAGTAAAAATTACAAGTGTATGCAGTGATAATTATGGCCGATAAAATGAATAGATCAAAAACAAATTGGGTGAAAGGGTTGATTGCCATATCCCTAATCTCACAAAATTACTAATCGCTATTTATACTTGCAATAATTGATTATTTTTGCTCGAAGATCTTGATTGCCTGTGGTGGACATACGCCTTCACATGCAAGACAAAAGATACAATCAGGCTCTTTTGACATTAATGGTTTCTTGTCAGATGCAGGATTTCCTGGAGTGTCAAACCATTCATAGACACCTACTGGACATGCTTCAATACAACCACCGTCTGCAATACAAATATCATAATCTACGGAAACAAATTCTCCCCAAACACCCATAATTCCATTTGATGTTCCCTTTCTTCCCCAAGTCTTGATTGTGTGCTCTGGTGCCTCATATACCGCAGTTTGTTTCATTTTGGATTTGAATTCCACATCAATTGGACCAGGTTTTGCACCATCTGGGATTTCGATATTTTCATCATCTTCTTCAGCATCATCTTCTTTAGCTTCAACAGGTTTTGGTTTTGCGCCAAGAACAATTTTTGCCAATGGAGTTAATTCTTCTAGTTTTTGAATTGCTGCAACTTCAGAGATCTTTTCAGTTTTTGCTAAATAAGATATCATTTTGTCTGCCAAAATGGTATTACGTAAAATAGTATCAATGACCATTTTTGCAAAATGATCTGCTTTCTTTCTGTAATCTTTGACCCAGTTTGGATCACCAAATTTTTCAATTGGGAATATTTGATAAATAATATCAACAACTTCACCTGTAACAATTTCTACTGTAACAGATAGTTCAACCTCTTCGTACCCTTTGGCATCAACATCATCCATATTTTGTTCCTTCCAGCGATAGGTTGCGTAAATTCTATCAGCATACATGTCCATCTCAAAAGCCTTTTTGAGACCATCATGAACGGATTTGAGTTCTGTAGGTTCCTCTAGTTTAATCGGTAATCTGTATAGTCCAAGTTTGTAACCATGTAAAGGATAAACGCCACGCTTTGCAGTGGGAGCCTCCATGGAATAAACTCGATCTTTTAAAAGTAAAGACATCTGACTTTGATGATTCTAATTTATTTAAAAAGGTTATCCGTCGTCATCTGGACAGGTCAACTCTCTAAGCTCTGTGTATTTTTTTTCCATGGCTTGCGCATGTTCTAATATTTCAGACAGATCGTGAGAATCCTTTGAGAAATACCACCTAATTACTACCCAGTGTCCGATGCCATCCATATCATGGATCATTCCCTTGTCAGCTTTGACATTTAATTTCTCATCGATGGATGTCTCCTTTATCGTAAGACCACGTTTTGTTTTATCCTCCAAGATGAATTGGGAACCACCATCTTTGATAAAATAGAAATTTCCTTTCTCAAGTACAGGAAGGTCTAAAAGCAATTTATTTTTCCACAGGATTTCCTATCATGTTACCCCATTCAGTCCAAGAACCATCATAGTTTCGAACCTTTGGATATCCAAGTAGATATTTTAGAACAAACCAACTGTGGGAAGATCTTTCTCCAATTCTGCAATAACAAATTACATCCTTGTCAGGAGTCACACCTTTTGGTTCATAGTTTTGTCTTAATTCTTCAACTGCTTTGAATGTGCCATCAGTATCATTAACTGCAGTTGCCCATGGAATATTATTTGCACCAGGAATGTGTCCACCTCTTTGTGCATGCTCCATCGGATACTCTGGAGGAGCAGTAATTTGACCAGTAAATTCTGCAGGAGATCGGACATCGACCATTACAGTGTCTTCTTTGTCTAGTGCTCTGCTTACATCAAATAGATATGCTCTTAGTCCTTCATCTGGTGGTTGTGCAATGTAAGTCGATGGAGACAGTTGCGGCTCTTCAGTAGTATAAGATTTATTTTCTAATTCCCATTTCTTTCGTCCACCATTCATAATTTTGAGATTCTCATGACCGTAAATTTTGAAAACCCAGAACACAAATGCTGCAAACCAATTGTTAAAGTCACCGTAAAGAATTACTTCAGTATCAGCGGTGATTCCATTTTTTGCCATCAAGGCTTCAAATTGTTTTTTACCAATAATATCTCTAGTAACAGGATCATTAATGTCACGTTTCCACCAAATCAGTGTGGCGCCATTTATGTGGCCTTTTTGATAGCCATTAACTGGATCATAATCGACTTCGACTAGTTTTCTATTTTCATTTGGTGGATTTTGAGATACCCATTCAGTATCAACTAAAACTTCAGGGTGAGCGTAACTCATGATGTTTATGCCATTGTTTTCACACTTATTTGTTTTTTTCCAAAACAGACTAAAAATATCATTTTTAAGTACAATGAAATTCAATAGAACTGCTTGAAGCTTCAAAAAGTTGCAGTGGTAAGTAAAGTAGGTTCAAAGGATTCTGAAAAAGCTGCAAAGGATGTTGCAAAAAAATTTTTAGCTAAAAAATCTACTGTTTATACGATTTCCCCAATTGAGGTAGAAGGGGCAGAGAAAATAGAAGATTTATCAGAATTAAAAAAAATAAAGCTTGACCTAGTAATCACTTTAGGAGGAGATGGAACAACACTCAGAGTCTTCAGAAACCTCCAAAACGAGACTCCGATTTTGACCATCAATGTTGGAGGGAATAGAGGAATTTTAGCTGAAATTACAATTGAAGAAATTGATAATGCAATAAATGAGATTTTAAAAGATAATTTCTTTTTGGATAAAAGAATCAGAGTTGTTGCATCTTGTGGAGGAGTGGAATTTCCTCCAGCATTAAATGAGATATACATTAGCAGAGTAAACTTGACTAAAACGGCAGAGATTGAAATCAAATTTCAAAATGATACAGTAAAGCAAAAAATGGATGGAGTAATCATTGCAACTCCCAGTGGATCAACTGGTCATTCGTTTTCATTGGGCGGTCCAATCTTACATGAAAGTTTGAATGTGTTAATCATTACACCTGTTGCGCCAGTATACAGATTAGCATCCATTGTAGTTCCAGATGAGAAAATTGAAATTATTTGCTCGCATGATTGCAATATTGCAATGGATGCTCAAGTAATCAAAACAGTAGGATACGAAGAGCCAATAATTATCAAAAAATACAATAAACCAGCAGTCTTCATAAGATTAAAAAAACGAGGACTGAGGCAAATGAGCAAACTTGGATTTTAGAATTTTAGATGCGAGCGCATTTTATGCAGGAGTGCCATTTGGATCAGCTGATGATTGCTATACAACATCTTTGGTTTTTGAAGAAATCAAGCACATAAAGAAGAATCAAGATGCACTCGGAACACTACTTGAAACTAATAGACTAAAAATTAGAGAGCCAGACAAAGAATCAACTATTGCTGCAGTAAAGGCTGCAAGAGATACAGGAGACTATCAGCAACTATCAAAGCAAGATGTCTCAATTATTGCATTATGTATTGAGATGAATGGAGAAATAATTAGTGATGATTTTGCAATTTCAAATGTTGCAAGAAATCTGGGACTTAAAATATCACCAATTATGACTCAGGGAATTATAGATGTTGGTAAATGGGTTCATTATTGTCCAGGTTGTAGGACTAATCACACATCTGGAAATGAATGTCCAATGTGCGGGACGCCATTAAAAAGAAAATTACTCAAGGGGTAACTGTTTGCCGTTCCACTCTACAAAAGAGCCATCATATAGCCTTACATTTTCAAACCCTGCAATCTTTAATTGCAAAAATAGATTTGATGCTCTATGGCCATGCATGCAATAGCAGACAATCTCTTCTTCCTTGGACACATTATTTTGCAAAAACAATTCATCAAGAAATTTTTTCTCTCGGTATAACCCTCCATCATAACTAATTCCCTCAGTAAATGGAATCAATTTTGAGTTTGGAAGATGACCTCCCATGAATTCCTGAGGACTTCGCGCATCTAAAATTTTAAAATCATTGAGATGTTCTTTTAGGAAATCAGATTCTATTCTAATTGCATTATTTATTTTTGGAATAAATTTTGCAGGTTTTGGAACAAATGGTTTTTTTGTAAATTCTAATCCATGTTTTTGCAAATCAGATACATTTGCGTCAAGTAGACAAGTTTTTTCATGTCCAAGATACAAAAAGGTCCATGCAATTCGTGCAACAGACGGATCCATAGAATCACCAACTAGGACAACAGTTTTTGTTTCATCAATTCCTAAGTTGCCAAGTAATTCAGCAATTTTTTCTTGCTCTAATACGAGATTAGAACCGAACTGATCAAAACGGATTACTTGTTCTATTGAAAATGATTGTGCGTTTAGGAGATGGCCATAAAGAAACATTGTTTTTGGACGCGAATCTAAAATCACAACATCAGGATCAGTCAGATGTTCTTTTAGCCAGTCAACTGACACTAACATGAATGATGTAACTTTTCTAAATTATTAAATTATATCATGCAAAGTTTTTTGATCAGATTTTTTGAGATGCTTGCTTTTAGAGTCTAGCATGTTTTTTATTTTCTTTGCCCTAGCTTCCCCCAAACCCTCAACTTTTGCCAAATCCGCAGTTGTTGCAGTCAATACTTTTAATGGAGTTCCAAACTTTTCTAACATTCTAACTGCAAACTTGTCACCAATTCCTGGGAGGCTACAAAGAACGGAGAGTTGCTGTCGTTCAATATCAGATGATTTTTTTATTTTTTTAAGATAAGGTCCCTTGTAGGATTCTTTTCTGGAACACATTGAGACTAGTAATTTTGCAGTGTGAGCTGCGCTAGGAGTTGGAATTACTGGAATTTTAAAATCCAAAACTACAGTTGAGATTGCACCATAAAATATCAAAGGATTCTCTGCTATCTCCTCAATCTCATCTACATTTCCCTCCATGAGAACAATAGGATTCTCAAAGTGTTCCTTTAGTCTTGAGCATTGATCAAAGAGCCTTCCATCAAAGACTGAAGCCATAAGATCACGAATGCTTTTTCTCTCAACGATTGTTTCGGGTCCGACAATATAATCTCCAATAGGTAATGTCTTCATCTCAAGATTCAGTCCTACTGATTTTAAGAGTTCAGGAATTCCACTTTTGCGCTCTCGCTCATCTACAATGATTCGAAGATTTTCTAATTTCACAAATAACACTTGAAAGGAATTGTTAATATCTTATATGAAATTGAATTGAAGATTATTTTCTAGGATTATCTTCTGCAGGGGGCGCACTAGTAGATCCACCCTTCATCATCTCAGTAATTTTTGTTTCTTGTTCTTTGAGTGATTCTTTTAGACGTGCCTCTTGTTTGTCAAGAACAGTTACACGTGTTTTTGCCATTTCTGCTCTCTCTTCTAATTCATCAATGAGTTCTTGTTTTTTTGCTTTAATCAAAACGGTTCCTGCTTGCTTGAAAACGGCATCTCCATCCGCAATTTTTTTTAGTTCATCTAATGCCTTTGCAGTTTCTGCTTTTTCCATTTCGAGATGTTGCTTTTGGGTCATTACTGATTGGAGGCTTTGTTGAGACTGTTGTAGTTTCATTATTTGTTCTTGAAGCCATGGAGGCATTTGTGGTGAAGACATGATTACTCAAAAAATTTATTTCGTTATATCTTTACCGATTCAATTGAATCGTAGCTTGCCTGAATGAGTCTGAGTGTTGAATTAAGATTGGCCCGGAGATGAGTTAATTGATCAGATTCGGCAGTGATTGTAATTTTTTTATCAAACTTTATCTTGGTTTTAACAGGATTTTCAGGATAAAAGTCGTTGTCAATATTTACAGAATCAAAAATTGCCTTTGTCTTATCTTTTGCATCAACTGTAATTTTTGCACTAAAGTTTAATGTCATATGCAGTTCCAGCTACTTTATAGCTGCATTTTTTACAAGACCAAATTCCCACAGCATCTCTACCAAATGTTTTTGAACCGCATTCAGGACAGGTTCTTTTTTCTTTTAATTGGAGATGAATCTTTGTATACTGTTTTCTAAGTTTAATTCCGTAACGAGCGCCCAATCCTTTCAGAGATTTCTTGGTTTTTGCCATTTTACTGACCTGCCATTTGGGCCTGTTTTAATTTTTCTCTTATTTTTGCGCCTACTCGTACTGAAATTTCTCCACATCGATTAATTTCGTCTTGTGTGAAACCATCAGAGCCTCCTTTTTGTAAAGCACAAATATTTCCATCAGAATCAGAAGTAATTGTAATTCTCGCATCCATGCTAGCCCATTCATCTCCATTTGGATCAACTATGATATGGTTTCCAATCTTGCCCATAGTAACTGAGACAGGAATAGTTGCAATGGGTACCGAAGTTTCTTCACCTTCAACTAGCGTTGGGGCATCATCAATCCAATTCCATTTTGGAGTTTTTGATGAAAGTAGTGCCGCAGCTGCAGCATAAGAACATGCATCAAATAGATTACCATCATAATCAACAACAACATTATCTGCAAAGACACCAACTACTGATTTGTTCTTCTCAATTACTAATTGAGAAACATCAATCATATGACTCTCTCTAATTCCTCTATCAACAACTCTTGCCAGTTCAATTACATCAGGTCCAGGCGGACCAGTTTCGACAGTTGGATGAGACAAGGGTAAAAGTTCAGCAGTACAAATGAAAATTCCTTTGTCACCCATATCTGGGAAAGGTCTATCAGGTTGGATTTTAACACCACAAATTACTTCAGTTTCACCAAGGCGAACTCTTGCCGAGCCATTTGCTTTTGGGATTGCGTTAGTTTCAATTAAGATTTCTCTTGGTTCGTCTAGTGCGCGCCCATCTACTCTTTTTCCTTGTTCAAGCAATTCAAGAATTTGTGATTTCTTTAGATCATCAAGAACAGAGGTGGATGTCATTTTTAACCTGCTCCGTTTCCAAAGTATTTGTCTTGTAATGCTTTCTTTTGAAGGTCATAAACTAATTTACAACCTTCGACTCCGACTTGAACACATTTCTTGTATTCTTCGGGTGTAAGAACTCCATCTAATTGCAATAGTGTAATTTTTTCCAGATTTGGCATATAACCAATTGGCATATCTGCTTGACCTGCTTGGTCTTCTTCGTTATTTACATCAAGAATTACAGTATCTGCAACTTTACCTGCTGCAATTGCTGCAACCATATCTCTCATCGGAATACCTGCATCTGCTAATGCAACAGAAGCTGCTGTAAGTGCAGCACATCGGGTTCCACCATCAGCTTGCAATACTTCAATGAATACATCAACTGCAGTTCTTGGAAATTTGTCCAACATCACTGCAGGCTCTAAAGCTTCTTTGATTACTTTGGAAATTTCAATCTCTCTTCTTGAAGGAGCTGGATTTTTTCTTTCTCCAACAGAGAAGGGCTCCATATGATATCTAACTCGTAAAATTCCTGTATCAGTGTTTGACATGTGTTTTGGATGAACGTCTCTTGGACCAAAAACACCAACTAATATTTTGTTATCACCAAATTCAATGTATGCTGAGCCATCTGCGTTTTTTAGTCCACCAGCTTTAATCATGATTCGTCTTGGCTCGTCTACTTTACGGCCATCACATCGAATACCATTCTCGTCCAATAGGACCATTGTTGCGTCTCTTCCGCCCATTATGATTCACCTTTTGAGTCTAACATTTCTTTCACTTGATCAGTCAAATTAGCAACATGTGCTTTTTCATTAACCATTTCGATTGCCTTTTTAGCCTTTAATAATCCCTCGGGCGACTCGCATGAAACTACTACCCAGCCATTTTGACCAATAGTAATTGCAGCATCAGTTGCCATCTCTATCATTTGGATCATAGTACCTCTCTTTCCAATTAGGCGTGGGACTTTACTTGGTGATATTTGTATTAGTATTCCGGTGTCAATTTTACCCAAATCTCTATCAGAAATTGTAACTAGAGGATCACGTGTTCTATCAAAATTGGCAATTCTTGCAGCAACCAGATCACCGGACTTTAGCTTTGACGCAAGTTCATCTGCATGTGCAGAAAAGTCTCGTCCAAAGACATCTTGTGCTGGTAAAAATCCAACATAGCATGAATTAATGTCCAATTCCCACGATAGGGATGTATGAGATATTACTTTACCAATAACAAGATCATTAATTTTTGGAATGTATTTGCCAGTAAGCGGAATTACCTTAACGGAGTCGTCATAAATTTCAGAAATTCCAATAGTAGTTGAAATTATCTTATTTCCTTGAAGTTCTACATTTTGTTCAGGTCTGAAAGGCCCTGTGGTCACTACATCACCTGGAATAACGTATTTTCTTTTATTATCCATTATTTCATTACCTCAACTGTAGCAGAACCCTTGGTTATAGAGCCTAATCTGTCTATCACATTTGGCCTTGCTGCAGCGGGTATTTCAAGTATTGCTTTTAAAGATCCATTATTTTGCCATTCTTCTTTGTTTAGAGAACCTACAGATTTTAGAACGGCATATGATTGAGATGCAAATTGTGCAGGTATTGTTATTTCTAATTTGAGATTCTCAGATTTTAGAGCAATTATTGAACGCAATTTTTCAACAATGTCTTTTACTTGTTCATCTACAGTTTTGTGAGGATCTATTGATACTCGTCCATCTTTCATTGCTTGCTCAATTCTTAGTGGAGGATGTGGCAAGTGAGTTTTGGGATCCACGTATGTTCTTGCAATAAATGTTACAATCTGTTTTCTTTTCTCTTCAATCATTGTTCGTCTTTGCTCAGTTGTGAGATTAAGATCACCTTTCTTGAGAATTATCTCTGCAATTTCTGCAGGGTCTTCAGTTTTGAAAGCATGAAGTAGTTTTTCAGCAGTGGGCCTTGTTCCCTTGCTGGCATCAGTGTAAATTTCATCAGAAACTAAAATTGACGAGATATCCTTTTTCTTACCTAATCTGTAATCTAAGGCAGGATCAGGCTTTACCATAATTTCAAATTTTTCTCCCTCGTAAGAATATCGGACCAATGTATAATCTGCCATGTCTAAAGCATCTATGACAATTTGGTATTTATCTATACGTAAAACTAGCTAGATTTTTATGTGGACTTTGAAGATTTTGTTCAAGATTTGTCATCCTTAGAGGTAATTAGCAAAGATAATCAAAAAATAGCTATAAAGCTAAAAGGCGTACCATTACAATATGCAAATGCACTAAGACGCGTATGTCTTAATGGTGTCCCAGTCTTTGCAATTGATACAGTAGACATTATTGAGAATTCCTCAGTATTGCCTGATGAAGGGCTAGCACACAGACTAGGACTAATTCCATTAAAAACAGACTTGGGTAGATTTAATGAACCATCAAAATGTGATTGTAAAAGTGAGACAGGATGTTCAAACTGCAGAGTAATGTTAGTTTTAGACTCTGGAGATTCGGATGTTACAAGAACCATTCTTTCAAATGAATTGTCTTCTGAGGATGAAACAGTAAAGGCAGTTTCAGATAAAATCCCAATTGTTCAACTAGCACCAGGTCAGAGAATCAAAATAGAATGCTATGCAAGACTTGGACGTGGAACAGAACATGCAAAATGGAATTCTGCAAACATTTCAACATTAATTGACACGGATAAAGAAAACGAGAAAGTGCTTACCGTGGAATCAACCGGTGCATTAGATCCAGAACAGATTGTTCTTGCAGGTGTGGAAGAAGTAAGCAGCAAACTAGGCCAATTCAAAGAAACCATTGGCAAAATTGAAGAGTAAATAAAGCATAGACATTATATTTGGGTTTCAAGGCGCATTATTCACATGACTAATCAAGTAGTTATCCAGATGGCGAAGGATCTGAAAAAGGCATCAACTAAAAATGACGCTCCAATTTGGGCAAAACTAGCAGAGTATGCACTAAAACCATCCATTGCAAGAAGAGATCTCAACTTGAATAGAATTGGGCAACTAACAAAGGAAAACGACATCGTAGTATTTCCAGGCAAGGTTCTAGGAACAGGCATTGTTCCGCATAAAATTACATTATTCTCATTTTCAATTTCAAATACTGCTGCAAACAAAATCGTAGAAAAAGGTGGAAAGATAATTAGTTATTCAGATTTGATTGAACAAAACCCAACAGGAAAAGGAGTCGTATTACTTGGCTGAGCAAGTCATAAGAACTGACAGACCAATCGTAGTCGATGGAACAAATCACATCGCTGGAAGATTATCATCATATGTTGCAAAATTACTAATCAAAGGAAACAGAGTTTCAATTGTAAATTGTGAAAAAATCATGATGAGTGGAACTAGAGTAAACCAAATCAAAGAATATAGAGAATTTTTAGAAATTAACAGTGTCATTAATCCAAAACACGGACCAGTGCATTATAGAAGACCAGATACACTAATTGCAAAAATGATTCGACAGATGCTACCATTTGATAGAAAACCATCTGGAAAAGAGTCATACCAAAGACTAAGAACATACATTGGATCTCCAAAAGAAATCAAATCGTTAGAGAAAATTCAATTTGAAAAAGCAAAAATTAAAAAAACTGCTGCAAACTATACAAGCGTAGGCGAATTATGCAGAATTATAGGGTGGACTGAATGACAACTCCAAAAACAGAAATTTATTTTGCAACCAGAAAAAGAGCTAGTGCACATGTCTACATTACAAAGGGACAAGGTAAAGTAAGAATTAACAATGTTCCAGTTGAAATGATTCCTCAAGAAACTGCTCGTGAAGTAATTTTAGGACCGCTAGAAATCACAGGTGACTTGAGAGACAAAATTGATATTTCTGTAAGAGTTAGAGGCGGAGGTTTTATGGGACAAGCCAGTGCAGCAGCAACTGGAATTACCAGAGCACTCATCGGATGGACAAAATCTAAAAAAGATCCAAAAGATCATCCTCTTCCAAAATCTACCAGAGAAGATCTTCGAAAACGAATCACGGATTTTGATAAGTATCTAGTCAGCGGAGATGCCAGGCAGAAAGAACCAAAGAAATTTGGTGGACCTGGCGCTAGAAGAAGAAAGCAGAAATCATACCGTTAGACTGTGAAGGCCATAATTTTAGCTGGCGGCAAAGGTACTAGAGGCAAACCATACACAGAATATTTTCCAAAGGCAATGTCGCCAATTAATGGAAAGCCACTAATTGACTATGTGGTAAAATATCTAAAATCATTTAATTTCATAAAAGAAATAATCATAATTTCTGATTTCATAGGATTAGGCGGACAAATCAAAAATTACTATGAAAATCAAGAGGGCATTACCTTTGTTCAAGATTCTCAGAGTGGTACCGGTGGAGATTTACTTCACATCGAGAACAAACTCAAAGGCGAATCAGAATTTGTATTATGGTTTGTAGATAACTTGTGCGCAATAGATCTAAAAAAGATGAAAGAGCAGTTCGTAGATAAAAAAAGTACTGCATGTATTGCAACAAGATCAAAAAGAAAAGAAGAAACAGGATTCGCAGTAGTCAAAGATGGAATAATTCAAGAATTCAAAGAAAAACCAGTTATGAAATTGCAGCTCTCTGAATGCTTGGGAATCTACATGTTAGGAATTGATGTCATCAAAAGAATAAAGGCCAAAGCAAAACAAAAGGAGATCAATTTGTCATATGATATTTTGCAGCAACTATCAAAGGAAGGAAAGATTAGTGCGTATGACATTGGAGATGTTGAATGGATTGATGCAGAATCTCCAATGGTTTTAGAGCGAAATGGGAAAACAGTAAAGAAGATTATAAAACAGATGGGATTTTAGAATTCTTTTCAAACTCGGTAATTTTATCTTCGTACTGAAAAGTCTGTGCAATATCATCTAATCCTTCTAAGAGAATCTTTTTCAAATGAGAGTCAATATCAAAATGAATTTCTTGAGAGGAAGTTTTGATGGTTTGGTTTTTCAAGTCTACACTGATGGGGTCTTTTTCATTTTGAAGTGAATCAACTGTTTTTTCATCAAGGGAAATTGGCAGGATTCCATTTTTGAAGCAGTTGCTAAAGAAGATATCAGCAAAGGATGGTGCGATTATTACTGAAAAACCATAGTCTTTTAGAGCCCAAACGGCATGTTCACGACTAGAACCGCATCCAAAATTATCACCGGTAACTAAGATTTTAGATCCGTCATACTTTAATTCATTTAAGACAAAATCAGATTTTTTGTTTCCATTTTCGTCATATCTCCAATTAAAAAACAAGAACTTTCCAAATCCAGACTTTTGAACCAGCTTAAGGAATTGCTTTGGAACAATTTGATCAGTATCGACATTTATTTTATCAAGTGGTGTGACAATGCTAGATATATTTTGAAATGGTTCCATTCTAATTCAAATCCAATTTCCTAACATCAACGAAATGCCCATTTATTGCAGCAGCAGCCGCCATCACTGGACTAACTAAGTGAGTTCTTCCACCAGTTCCTTGTCTTCCTTCAAAATTTCTGTTTGAGGTACTTGCGCATCTCTCACCAGGAGATAGAATATCAGGATTCATTCCTAGACACATACTGCATCCGGCTTCTCTCCATTCAAAGTTGGCGTCAATGAAGATTTTATCAAGACCCATTTCCTCTGCTTGTTTTTTTACCATTTGAGAACCTGGAACCACCATTGCTCTAACGTGTGGCGAAATTTTTTGTCCCCTTACAACTCTTGATGCTTCAATAAGATCTTCTAATCTTGCATTGGTGCATGAGCCAATGAACACTCTATCAATTTTTATTTCTTCAATTGGAGTTCCAGGTTTAAGATCCATGTAATCAAGTGCTTTTTGTGCACTCTTCTTTTGATTAGGATCACCTTTTGAATAATCATCTGGAGATGGAATTGATTCAGTTATATCACAAGTCATTCCAGGATTTGTTCCCCAACTAACTTGAGGTGCTATATCATCAATGTGTAAAGTGAATTGTTTTTCAAATTTTGCATCAGCATCAGTCTTTAGATACACTTTCCATGTGTCAACTAGAGATTCGTAATTTTTCGGAGTGTATTTTCTGCCCCTCAGATAATCAAAGGTTTTCTCATCAGGTGCAATCAAACCTGCTCGTGCGCCTGCCTCAATGGACATATTACATATGGTCATCCTCTGCTCCATCGATAGATCCTCTATTCCTTCTCCCCTGTACTCAATTACTGTGCCTGTTCCGCCTCCAGTTCCAATATTTTTGATAATAGAAAGCACGATATCTTTAGCAGTTACTGCATGAGGGTTCTTTCTTTTTCCCTCCACTCTGATTTCAAAGGGTTTTGGTTTTTCTAACCACATAGTTTGTGTTGCCAACACATGTTCAACATCACTAGTTCCAATTCCCAATGCCAGTGCACCAAACGCTCCATGAGTTGAGGTATGACTGTCGCCACAGACAATTGTAGAACCAGGTAAAGTAATTCCCAATTGAGGCCCAATCACATGTACTATTCCCTGGTTTGGGCTGTTAATATCAAATAGTGTAATTCCAAAATCTTTACAATTTTTTTCTAGTGTTTGAATTTGAACAGCAGATGTTTGATCCAATATTGGCAGAGATCTATCATTTGTTGGAACATTATGATCCATGGTAGCTATAGTAAGATCAGGTCGGCGAACCTTTCTGTTATTCATTCTCAATCCATCAAAAGCCTGAGGTGATGTTACTTCGTGTACTAAGTGTCTGTCAATGTAAATTAGAGAAGGACTGTTTGGCTTTTCAACTATAACATGAGATTCCCAGATTTTTTCAAAAAGAGTTTTTCCCATTTTAATCCTGGTCTGGCTTGTACTTGAAGAGACCACCTGCAGCAATAATTTTCCCTATAATTTCTGAGAATGGTTTCATTTTGTAGGTCTGGTTTTTTGTGATATTTTTAATTTCATTTGCAGATAGATTAATCTCAACTTCGTCGCCTTCTGCAATTCCATCATATGCATCTTGTTCAATTTCAATTGGCAACAAAAATGCACCATCTACTGCATTTCTGTAAAAAATTCTTGCAAAAGATAATGCAAGTACTGCCTTTATTCCTGAATGAGACAATGCAATTGGTGCATGTTCTCTACTTGAGCCACATCCAAAATTTTTTCCGGATAAAATAAAATCGCCTTCCTTTACTTTTGAATGAAAGTCAGGATCAAGTCCCTCCATTGCATGAGTTGCAAGTTCCGCATAATCGTGTACCTTGAGATACTGGCCCGGAATAATTACATCAGTATCGATGTTATCTTGAGCATATTTTATGATATTTCCTTTCATTCCAAATCCCTCGGATCAGTAATTTTGCCAGTAACTGCAGAAGCAGCTGCAACTAGTGGAGAAGCAAGATATGTCTGAGATTCAACATGCCCCATTCTTCCAGGAAAATTTCTGTTTGTAGTACTGATGCAGATTTCATCTTTTGCCAATACTCCCATATGTGCACCACAGCAAGCACCACATGTAGGTGGACCTACTGTCGCTCCAGCATCAAGAAATATTTTCAATAATCCATTCTCCATTGCACGTTTGTAAATTGAGATTGCTGCAGGTAAAATTTCAGTTCTAATCTTCACTGTTCTTCCTTTGAGAATTCTTGCAGCTGCCTCCAAGTCTTCATATTTTGCTCCAGTACAAGAGCCAATGTATGATTTGTCCAATTCAACATTTGGGGATTCCCGTACAATTGAAACATTTTCAGGAGAAAATGGTTTTGCAATAGTTGGCTCCATCTCTGATGCTTCATACTCAAAAATTTGGGAATACTCTGCGTCATCGTCTCCTTTAATTAAATTAAAATTCGTGGCACCTCGGCTTGAAAGATAATCAACTACTTTTTGGTCTGGTTCCACAATTCCGTTTTTTGCACCAGCCTCTGTAGTCATATTACACATTGTCAATCTACTCTCAACTGACATTGCATCAATTCCGCTTCCACCAAACTGCATTGTTCTGTATGCACCACCATCAGTTCCAATATCCCCGATAATTTTTAGAATCAAGTCTTTGGCCATAACATGATCTGGCAGTGTTCCATTTAGCTTAAAATACATAGTTTCTGGAACCTTAAACCAAATCTTTCCGTTCAACAAAACATATGCAACATCTGTGTGCCCCAATCCACATGCAAATGCACCTAATGCGCCAGTAGTATTTGTATGAGAATCCCCTCCCACATACACATCTCCAGGCATCACCATTGCCTCCTCATGAGAAATGGTATGACAAATTCCATACTGCCCCATTCCATACTTGAAGTGTTTTTCAATTCCATACTGTTTAGTAAAATTTGATAGTTTCACAATATTTTCAGCCGATACTTTTTCAGCCGATGGCACAAAATGATCTTCGGCTACCCAAACCTTGGTAGGATCCCATAATTTGTCAACTGAGATTCCTTGCTTCTTTAGTTTATCAAATACCTTGATTACGCCTGGTCCAGACACATCATGGACCATTACCTTGTCGACATTGGCAAAAACCACATCATCAGGGGCAACTGATGATTTTCCAGAAGCGCGTGCAAGAATCTTCTCAGCAATATTCATAATCCAAAAAGCTTGCTCTACAGATTAAAAGCTTTACAGAGTTTGTAAAAACAGTTATTTCACATCTTCCTAAAAGAAATAACTAGATTACTAAAACCCAAGAACGTTTTCTAAATATTATTGCAATTGGTTTAGAAAAATTGCATATTCTGATTTTCTAAAACTTTCTTTACAGAATCCAGATATTGTTTTCTAGTCGTAGGGATTGATCTCCATTTTGATACCATTATTTCATCTAAAATTTCATAGACTTGAGTGATTTCGGTGCCTGACTCCAGTTTTTCTCTTGCGATATTTGCCAATTCTTGTATTCGTAATTGTCTTCTCCAAGTTTGCACACAGTCAGCCATGGAAATTTTTTAATTTAATGATCTAAAAGGATCACTATCAAATCATCACATATGAGATTTATCGGTATTTTTGAAATTACTTTATTTTGTATCTAAGAATGGCTATAACTGAATTATCAAGTTCTAGTTTTTGGATAATTTTTGGAGAAGATGCGAACTCTATTTTGCATGAGGTGTTTTTTGCAAGCTCCAACATTTTCATTATTTTTTTAAATTGGGAATCACTGTAATAGTTTGCAGAGACAATCAGAGTATCAACTGCTCCAGTTTCCAAAGCTTTGAAAATAACATCATTTCTTTTCGCTGTAAGTCCTTTTTTGACTAGACTTTCATATTTTTTAATAATTTCTGCTACGTATTTTCTTCGGTGCTGATAAAGATGATGAATTATTTTCTTTTCAATATCACTAATTGATGTTGAAAAAGACAAGTTTTCTACAAACACACATTTTTTTGCCAACTCTGAATCAAGTTCATCATAAAATTCGGTTTTTGCATGACCATTCCCGCCCAACAAAATCAAATCTGAATTCAAATCCACCTCACGGATTCTCTTTGCAATTTTCTTAAAGAAAACATGAATTTTTGTTTGTCTTGCCCTCAGGAACCTTCCCTGACTCTGCCCCCCTTTTCTGTGTCTTCCTTGTAAGTCAATTCGAAGTTTTGATTCTAATACGATTTTACTTCCATGGAATTTTTGTATTCGTGCAGATTTTTGATCTAGTGTTACTAACAAAACATCATAATTGGTTTTCAAAATATCTTTGAATGGCTTGATGAATGGCTTTTTGCTTGCCATGTATACATAGGGGAGTTTTTTTGATATTCCAATCACTTTGATGTTTACTTTGTTGTTTTTTATCCATCCAAAAATACACAATGTTTTTGCAAACTTGCCTACAGAAATTGGGTTGTCTCTGAGATCTTCAATTTTTTGTTCAATTTTTGATTCAATTTTTTCAAAGAATTCATTTCGCTTTGTTTCTTCTAGCAAAGACACAGTTTCTTGTCCCTTGCCATATGGATAATACACAGATATGCACGAAGTATCAATCTGTTTAACTTCATACAGAAATCGGTTAATTGATAGCCACTCAGAAGGAGAAATGCCAGTATTTGAATTATTTTTCACAAAAGACAATATTATTTGTCTGTAAATAACTAATTCTTTTTAACCAATATTTCATCAAGACATCAAAGAAAGGGTTCATAACAATAAAAAAGAAACACCATATTGAGAAATTATGCAATTAACCGTTTTACCACTTTTATCGGAAAGAAAGGAAGAAAGATTTGATGTTTTTGATGCATTGCTTGAAACTTTGGAAAAAAACAATACAGAATTGCAAGAAGGCGATGTTTTAGTCATTTCAACAAAATACATTTCAAACTCACAAGGAAGAATAGTTGATCTTTCAAAAATCAAAGCATCCCAAGAAGGTTTGAAGATTTCAAAAAAATATCAATTAAAGCCAGAGATTGCAGAAATTATCATTAGAGAATCAGACAAAATTTTCGGAGGAATTGGAGGATTTGTAATTACATCATCAGACAACATAATGGCACCAAATGCTGGCATCGATAAATCTAATGCAAAAAAAGGCAATGCAATTCTGTATCCTCAAAATCCATATCTAATTTCAGAGCAAATTCGAAGAAAAATTTTCTTAAAGATGTCAGTTCATGTGGGAATAATTCTTGTAGATAGCAGACTAATGCCTGCAAGAATTGGAACGTCGGGAGTTGCAGTAGCATGTGCAGGAATAGAGCCAGTTTTAGACATGAGAGCAAAAAAAGATCTTGATGGCAATCCATTAAAGGTCACATTTCAAGCAGTAGTTGACAACATTGCAACTATTGCAAATTACAAAATGGGTGAAGGTGGGGAATCAAAACCATTTGCAATTGTTAGAAACTCAGAAGCTAAACTAACTGATAGAAAGATCAATCCTTCAGAAATGGCAATATCCCCAGATCAGTGCGTCTATGTCAGAGGACTATCAAATCATCCATAATATTAGGTATTTTTTGGTTCTGCTTTAAATAGAGGTATTTTAGTGAAAAAATTAATGGAGTATCTCACCACATACCCAAAGACAGTTTCATTTTTGGATGGACTAAAACACAAAATTCATGTGGATAACAAACAGGGAGTAGAACAACTTCATGTTGTCGTAAAGAAAAGTTTTGAAGAACTAATGAAAATTTTTACCGCAGAAGGATTTACCAAAGTAAAACTTGAGCATAAACAACCAGGACAAATTGGGAACGGCTTGAATTTAAAACTAAAGAAGCCATGGGAGATGCACATTAGAATGGTTGATCTAAAAAAAGGATTAATCGGAATTCATGCCGAAGTTGAAGTATCTAGAGATTATCTTCAGCACTTGTTCTCGCAGAGAACACCAGTAGTTTACGAAGTAGAAGAGATTCTAAAAAAATATTATATAGATTACAGTTTGTGGCATGATAAAATTAAGAAAAACGTTCATGTAATTGTTGATAACTATAAAGTAAAACTTGCAACTCCAAGCATTCCAGTATTTGCATGGAAACCAATGTTATTTGTAATTGGAACAATTGCAGCATTTTATGGTTGGAAATATTTCAACACTATCTTGTAAATCTAAATGCCCAAGGATTCTTCTTTACTTAATTCCAAAAATACCTTATCCCCAACTGAGAGACCCAGATCTTTGTATTCATGCATCTCAAGTTTTAGTTGAGTAACACCTTGCATGCCCATTCCACCACCCATTCCGGACATCATCTTATTTAGATCTTTCATCATATCGTTCATGTTTGTGAATCCCATGACTTTTGGTGTGCCAAAAGGTGATTGTTGATTTTGGGCAGATTCTTTAAGATCTTTAATGGACGATAGTGATACTACAACATATGGTGCTCCATCTGGTGCTGAATCAATACTTTTTACTACAAATTCTTTCTTCATGAGAAGGGTAACTTTTCCATGTAATTTTAATTTTAAGGTCAATTTCGACCAATTTACGTGGTTCGAAGCTTTAATTACGATTTTTGAGATTTCATAGTGATGACTGAGGGATTAAAAACAACACTTCGATATTATGGAATTTCACCGTGGGAGATTGAAGTGCTCTATGGTTTTCTGAATTCACATTTTACAGTTATCCAAGATGAGATTGAGCAAGATGATAGTGATTTTGTAAGTTCCTTGGACATGGAAATTCCACTTGCATTTAATGAGGAATTCTTCCAGTGGTTTGATTTTAAACGCTGGGAAAAAGTGAAAGCGGTTTTCAAAGAGATGAAAAGAAGAAGAGGCACTAGCAACGCACTAAAAGTCAAAATTAATTTTTCTGGAAATCCTAAAATTGTTTTTAGTGTTGATGTCGAAGACAAACAATGGTTTGATAACGCAATTGAAAAGATTGATTTTGTCTTAGAATTATTACCACATCATCTTGATCCTCAAAAACTCCCATCAGAGATATCTGAGATAAGTTACAAGTTTGATTCAGACTCAATTAGATGGCGACTAAATTCTGCATCATCGAAGAACAAAAAATATTCTTTTACCGGAAATTCTTGGAAAGAGATTACTTGAGATCTTTTTGCAGTGGTTCTAATAACTCATGGAGTTCTTTGTATTTTGATTCTAAAAATTCCAAAGCGTCATCTAGCTTTTTGGATTTGCCATACTTAAAACGAATTAATTCACGATGATGCCAAAATGTTTTGCCTTCATCAACTGAGATAGTTGTAAAGTAATCAGCTCCTTTCAAATTATCAGGGATTTTCACATCATGAGGAAATAGCAACTCTACAATAAACCACTCGTCACCATCGGGGTAATCACACCCTGTATCTACATCAAAGAAGACATGAAGTAAATCAGACTGCATAAGGCCGTCATCATTAATTGTGGGATGTTTTATCGCAGACTTTTTAAAGTCTAGATTAACCAATTGGGGCTCAAAGAAACCCTTGATGATCGATTTTCGAAATATTTTGTTAGCTTCGTAAATATTCAAAGACAGAATACACTACAATGAAACTTGCCTATAACTTGTTAGGTTTGTAGCAGAAATTATACTTCTAGTGAATCCAATATTGCAGAGATATCCGTCATCGGTTGGCCGTTTTCAGATATGGTTTGTTTAGCAGGGGGATTTTCAAGATAGTTTGGAATCTTGTCTTGCAATCTTTGAGTGTAAGGAGAGATAGTCTCATTTTTGTAAAAAACACCAATTGGAATCTTGGTGTCCCATTCTAGAGATTTGATTAGGGATTGGGATAGTTTTTCATTTGCTTCTGCTACTGAATCATAATGGACTGCTGGATCATATCCTTGCTCTTCTAGTTTGTAAATTCTCGAATGTCTCTTTTGCGCCTCATCAACTAAATCAGCTCCTGCATACCAATCCCGAGTATTGATATCATTGTAAGTTGGACATGGCTGCAATACATCCAAAAAAGATAATCCTTTGTGTTTTACTGCCTGAATAATCAAGTCTTTGAGATGTCTAACATCATATGAATACCCTCTAGCAACAAAAGTAAATCCACTTGCAACAGCCAATCCGATTGGATTAACGTTGAAATTTGTATTTGGAGAGGGCAATGATTTTGTCTTCTCTCCTAGTTTGAGTGTAGGAGATGCTTGACCTTTTGTTAAACCATAAACACCATTATCAAAAATTATGTAAGTCATGTCCACATTTCTTCTTCCTGCTGCAACAAAATGCCCTGCGCCAATTCCCAATCCATCACCATCACCACCAACTGCAACAACAGTCATCTCAGGATTTGCAATCTTTGCACCTTGTGCAAACGTCAAAACACGTCCATGCAATGTATGAATTCCATAAGTATTGATGTAGTGAGATGTCTTTCCGGAGCAACCAACTCCAGAAAACATTGTTGCTTTATCTCTTTGAATGCCCATCTCAGCTAAAGCCATTTGAATTGCATTTACAATTCCAAAGTCTCCACATCCAGGACACCAATCATTGTGTACATCTGTTTTATAGTCTGCAAGTTTAAGCGCCATGCATTAAAACCTCCCGTTTGTCAGCTTTATTTTCAACAATTTTCTTAAGTGAATCATAAACTTCAGTACAAGTCATGGCTCTTCCAGTGTATTTTAAGATAAAGTAATCAACATCACGGCTCACATTTTGCTTGAATAGTTTTCCTAGTTGGCCTGAGTGATTTGCTTCAATATCGATAATTGTCTTGGCATCTTTTAGCAACGAAGTTACATAATCAGCTGGAAATGGATGAAGTAGTTTTAACTGGACATATCCAATTGAGATTCCTTCTTTTTTTAGCATGTCAATTGCATCCAAAATTGGACCCTTTGTAGAACCCCAAGAAATTATTGTGTAATCTTCAACACCAAATGATACTGCTTGTTGCGATTGCGGAATATCTTTTAGAATCAGATCTAGTTTGAACATTCTCTTATCCATCATTTTTACACGTAAAATTGGGTCTTCAGTGATATGACCCCATTCATCAGATTCATCACCAGTATTCCAAAATATTCCATTATCCATTCCCAATCTAGAACGTGGCGATATCCCATCTTCTGTAAATTCAAATCTTCTATACCCATCCTCTACTTTTTCTAAGAGTTTACCACGGTTTATTGTGACTTTAGAAGGATCAAATCTCTTACAGGTAATCACAGAACTCGCATGGAATTTATCCATCATGTGAATTACCGGAACTTGAAAAATATCAGCATAATTAAAACAGTTTCCAGTGTCATAGAAACTCTCTTCAATATCACCAGATGCATAAACTATTTTTGGAAAATCTCCATGTCCTGCATATATAGAAAATAACAAATCATCTTGACCATGCCTTGTTGGAAGCCCAGTTGATGGTCCACTTCTCTGATAATTTGTAATTACAATTGGAACCTCATTCATTCCTGCCCACCCCAACATCTCAGTCATCAATGAAAATCCGGGACCAGACGTACATGTTGAAGCACGTGTTCCAGTCAATGCTGAACCAATTGTCATTCCTATAGAACAAATTTCATCTTCGCATTGAATTACTGCAGTAGAGCCAGGTCTACCACCAATAACTTCTACTATTTCATTTGATTCAAGAAATACGGATTCATCTGATGCAGGAGTGATTGGATAGTAAGGCTGCATTCTACAACCACACACCATCTTTCCCAATGCAGTTCCTTGGAATCCTTGAACTAGAATTGTGTGAGGTTCTTTTTCAGTACCGCTCAACTCATAATTGAAAGATTCAAACTTTGCTGCTGCATAATTATATGAATAAATCGCAGTTTCTTGATTAATTTTTGCAATCTCTTTTTTCTTTGCAAAAATATCCCCGATTGTTTTTTTCAGTGAATCAGGAGGCATTTTTACCAATCCCAATGATAATGCGACGCCAATTACATTAAACATTCTAACTAATCCTTTAAGACGAGGATTCTCAGTTTCTTCAGCAAGAGTTGCAAGAATAGATTTGAAAGAAACTGGATATAGTAAGACACCTTTTTCTTTTGCAATCTCTAAAACTCCGGCAATTGTAAAGGGTTTATTTTTTGACTCTAATTCTTTATGTAATCTTTCTTTGAATGGGGCATCAAGAGTGTGAACATCACTTGTTTTTGTTTCAAACAAATCAGAATCATAAATTATCCCACCACCAGAAATTACTTCATCATAGTGACGAAAAATTGTTTCAGCATCAAAAGATACCATTAGTGATACATCATTAACATTTGAGTTGATTTTCTTATCACAGATCCTTACTGTAAAGTAGCTATGTTCACCTTTAATATTAGAATAAAATTCACGTTTTCCAAATACATGATACCCCATCTCTGCACAAACCTTTGAGAAAATATTTGCACCGGATTCTACACCACTTCCCTGTGGACCACCAATTAGCCAAGTAAAATCGGATGTGCTCACAGTAAATTGCCTCTATTTTTAAGTATAATATTCTGTATTGTCAATATGATCAACCTCCAGTAGCTGCATCAAATAATGCGCACTCGCATTTATCTCGTTCACCACAAAAAGGACAAACACATCCACACTTATCAATAGAATTGCCACACTCTACACAAATGGCAAATTCTTCCTCTTCTTCAGATTTAGAAGACATACGAGATTTAGAAAGAAATCGTATAAATGGTTTGAGTTGAATCTCAAGACTGATGAAAAAAGTCTTTCTCACAAGAACTTTACATGATTTTGCATTAAATGAATTGAAAAAAAAGTATCAGATTGAAGTTCATTCGGGGAAAATTCCTATTTCTCAAACAAAACTTAGATCAAAAATTAAAGATGCAGATGGAATCATTTGTTTTCCATATGACAAAATAAATAAAGAAACCATAGAATTAGCAAAGAATCTAAAAGTAATCAGCACCTATAGTGTAGGATTTGATCACATTGATGTCAATTATGCCAAAGAAAGAAAAATTCGCGTAGGATATACTCCTGAAGTACTAACGGACGCAACTGCAGATTTAGCATTCTCATTGTTGCTTGATCTTCTAAGACGAGTTTCTGAGGGTGACAGAATTATTAGAAATGGCAAATGGAAAGTGATCTATGGCGCACATGATTATGTTGGAGTTGATCTTCAGGGAAAAACGCTTGGTATTTTGGGTTTGGGAAGAATTGGTAAAACACTTGCAAAAAGAGCAAAAGCCTTTGAGATGAACATCACATATCACAACAGAAAACCACTCTCAAAATCGAAAGAAAATGCATTAGGCGTAAAATTTGTATCATTTGAAAAGCTAATCACACAAAGCGACATCATATCAATACATGTTCCACACACTAAAGAGACAGACCAGTTATTTGACATGAAAGTATTTAGTAAAATGAAAAAATCGGCATTTCTAATTAATACTGCACGGGGAAAAATTGTAAATGAAAAAGAACTTGTAACGGCACTAAAGAAAAAAATCATTGCAGGTGCAGGATTAGATGTGTTTGAGCAAGAACCAATCGAAGTAAAAAATCCTTTGACAAGATTGGAAAATGTTGTTCTTGCACCACACATTGGCAGCTCAACAAAGGAAACCCGAGCCAAGATGGCAGAGATTACTGTTAAAAATCTGAATCTAGGAATGAATGGAAAAAAGCCGATCTACTCAGTAGGATACTGAATTTTACGCTTGAGTGATCAATTAAAACAATGTGCGGTTTTTATATTGAAATCACAGTATAAAATCAGATTGAAAAAATTCAAACATACTAATGAAGAATTAGAATTAGCTAAATTACAATCTGAAAAAGAAAAGAAGAAAAAAGAATTAGAATAGTATTTTTTCTCCTTGTCTTTTTCAGACAAGGTTTTTTTTAAAAATTAATGCTGGAAGAGTATTTTTGGTTTAAATCCTCATAGAGTTTTTTTCGTGAAGGGATTATTGTTTTTGTTCCATCATACATTTTTGTAAAAAATGCAGCCAAAACACGATCCCCATATTCATCAAAGAATTGTACGCTAAAACTAGTACGTTCAGGTTTTTCTTCTTGTAGAAATTTTGCAGATTTTATCAATTCAGAATTAATATGCATGTGTGCAGGATCGTCATTATCACCGATTGTAATCCACTTTTCTTTTTGTTTAATGTTAAGAGAGTTGCTTCTAACCTCACATGTTGCGGCGTTACTTTTTACGATGAATAAAACATCATCATTTGCAACTATATCAGATAACAATTCGAAAAGCATCACACATACTTTAAATCAAAATTATTTCAATTTTTAGAAGATTTCATGTCAATTTGAACAAAATCAGATGAATCGCCATGAATACAGTCGGTTCCAACTGCTTTTACGGGTGAAAAGAGAATTTTACCTTCACGCATTTTTCCTTCATTTTGTAGTATTCCAATTTTACCTGATACTATCTCTTTGTGTTTGTTGCACGTTACTCCGACCATATATTCATCTTCATCTGCAACAATAGATACGATAAATTCAGGAGGATTAACACATTGTTTTCCTTCTTCCATTACGGAGCATTTATCAGGTAACATCACTTGATTTGAAATTCTATTGGATATTAATCTTAATTCTCAGTGACTGGATTTAATATTGACTAAGACAAAACAAGTGTGAGACATATGGTTCATGATTTTGACATAGTAATTATTGGCGGAGGCATACTTGGAACATCCATTTCATATTTTCTCTCTCAGCTTAACAAATCAAAAAAAATAGCAGTCATTGAGCAAGCACATAGCGTTGCATTTCACACAAGTGGACGAAACACAGGAAAAGTTCACGCACCATACTTGTACAATCCTGAAAAGAAAAAACTGTTTGCAAAAGTTGCATTTCATGGATATGAGATGTGGGAAGAATATTCAAAACTACGAGACTTGCCTTTCAAAAAAGACGGAGTAATTGAAGTTGCTTTGGATAAAAAAGGCACCGCAGTTCTTGAAAAATATCTAAAGTGGGGAAAACAAAACGGCCTAGAAGACAAAGATATTAAACTGATTGATAATGTGGAATTAAAAAAGATAGAACCTGAAATAAAATGTGAATCTGCTCTATATGTATACAAGGATGGATCTGTAGACTATTCCGTATTTACAAATTCTGTAATGAAAGACAGTAAGGCAAATGGAACAAATTTCATTTTAGACACCAAGGTCACAAAAATAAAAAAAGCAAACAACAAGTGGGCAATTACATTAAATGGTGAACACGAGATATGTGCTAAATTTTTAATTAATGCTGCAGGCGGAGAGGCAATCAACATTGCACATGACGTAGGAGTCGCAGAAAAATTCACAGATGTGCATTTCAGGGGAGAATATTGGAGAGCTCCAAAAGAATATCATAACTTGACTAAAACAAGTGTTTACTCTGTTCCAGAATTTCCAGACTATCCGTTTTTAGATCCACATTGGATAATCAGAGTAGATGGCAGTTGTGAGATTGGCCCCAATGCAGTTCCAGTTTTTAGCCCATATGGATACAACAAATCAGAAAACATCAAAGAATTTATCCCAAAAATGCTAGAGATGTTAGGTTCTGGTGCAAGAAAAGCAATTTTTGACAAACAGTTTCAGGAGCTTGCAATTAATGAGATACAGTCATCAATGTCAAAATCAACAATGATTAACAGAGTCAAAAGATTCTTGCCAAAGATTGATCCAGATAAAATTACTGAAAAGGGGACTGCCGGAATTAGATCCTCTGTAATTGATGATGATGGAAAGTTTGTTCCAGATGTAATCTTAGTTGATGATGATACATCATTTCATATTTTAAATTACAATTCACCAGGAGCCACTGGCGCATTGCCATTTGCAGCACACATCATTAACCATCTAAACAAAACAGGACTCTTTGAGAGTGAAACAGTGGATGCCCAATGCGGCCCATGGAATTTCTCTAAAATATTAGAGAAATTAGGTGAATAAACCAGAATCGTATTTTAAGATCTTCAAAACACCTAAACTTGTGATTCCAAAGGTAATTTTGATAGTTTTTTCAATATTGTTTGTAGTTTCGTTTTCTCCAGTTCATGCACAGCATCATTCAGGTTCTCTTGCTCCACCTATTGATTTTGATGGGTTAAAAGTAGCATTAACTACAATCCTTTTTCCAGAGGATTTCACTTCTGACGATTCAAATAATGCCAATTTATCAATTAGGTTTTTTGATAGTGAAACGAATGCAAATATCAAAAGTGTCACATATCGCGTTGAGATATTTCATGAAAATAACTTAGTTGCCAATGAGTATTTTTTTGATGAAGATGGAAAATTGGATTTAGAAATAAAGCCAAAAACAGGATGTCAAGAAAAAGAACTTTGGAAATGTACAAAGTATTATGGTGAAAAACATGCGATAGCTGGTGCTTACTATGCAAGAGGAGATTCACTTCCAGTCATTCAAGGTCCTGTTTTTGATAAAAGCGGACAATACAACATCAAAGTCTCCATAGTGGGTGCAACAAATCCAAAAACAATGACTACAAAAGACTTACTTTTTGAGACTTTTGTAAGCATTCCGCAAAAGGAAATATTCCTTATCAAAACAGCAAATGCTCAAGAATATCCAATATCAATAAAATCATACAACAGCAAAATTTCTAATTTTAGTTATGATGAACTAGCAGATAAAATATCATATGAAATACACTTGGATAACGAACATGCAATGCAGCATGATTTTATTAGCAAACATGCAGTAATACTTCAAAAAGATTTCTCATCTTTCAAACAAGGATATGATTTGAATGTGTTTGTACAAGGAATAAAACTTGAAGACGATTCTGTAGAGTTTGATATTTCATCTCCGGATCAAAACATGATCAGAGCAAACATCACTCATGACGAACTAATGTATATTGAAGACAAAACAGGTAGTAGCAATCCATTAAAAGTGGAAATTTTGTCAGGAGACAAAAAGGTATTCAGTGAACTTAATTTCATCTTTGAAAATGGATTTTCTGCTAATGTGTCATGGGATTCAAATTCAGTTGTGGGTAAGAAAATTCCATTTACATTTGCTTTTTTTGATGCAATAAACAAGCCAGCAAAGGAAGTATTGTTTGCATATAGCATCACAGACTCTGCTGGAAAAGAGATTTGGTCAAATATTGGAACAGGGGACAAATATCTTGGAATTTTGGCATCACATGGAATTTCTCAGGAATCAATTTTAATCCCAACTCAAGGACAGTATAAAATCAAACTAATTCTAACAGGGCAAAACTCTAAAAACTTTGCAGAATTTTTAACATCTACAGCAGATTTTAAGATAGGTCAACCACCAACACAGCAAAAGACAGATGGAGTTCCTTCTTGGATAAAAAACAATGCAGGATGGTGGTCTGATGGAATTGTAGGAGATCAAGAATTTGTTCAATCAATTCAATTTTTAATGAAAGAAAAAATTCTCAACATCCCAGCAACTGAAACAAACCCATCAGAATCTCAAGAGATCCCCACATGGGTAAAAAACAATGCAGGGTGGTGGTCTCAAGATTTAATTTCTGAGAGAGACTTTGTCAAAGGAATTGAGTTTTTAGTCAGTCAGGGAATCATCACAGTAAATTAATTCAAATTTTGGTATAATTTGCATATTGATGATTGAATGGAACCGGGAGGGCGATTTGTCAGATCAGTTTGACACCACTGTATTTAGAAGGATGCACGAGGAACTTCGGAATATTTTGCAGGATTAAAGTATGCAAATGAAAATCCAGTAACAAAAAAATCTCAAAATATGAAGTATGAATTAAGAGAAGTTAGTTTTTTAAAAATAAAAAATCATTGGGAGAAACCCGAACCATCAACATTTCTATCCCATATGTCTACCATAGGGTTTTGTCTTCTTTCAAGTTCTTCCCAATATCCGTTCAATAGCCCCGAAGGAACATTAAATGTGGCAGATACCGTGTCACCTACTTGTGCACTGCAGTCAGACACAACAACACTCATTCCGTATTGGGATTCTCCAACACAACCATACTCCATAACTGCTATTACAGTTACATTTTCAGTAACTTCAGTAGGAATATAGTTCCACGGGGTTACAGTGAAAACTACGGCAACTGCAATTCCTGCAATCATTGCAGATAAAAGCACACGTCGCGATAGTCTTCCTTCTTGTTGTTTTATTTGAACCATGTTTCTCAACCTATATTGACGGATATCAGATATAACATAGAAGACTACATTGTAGTCAATTGCACTTGAATGTTAGGACTGAAAACTAATTGTTATGGTATCATCAGTTATAGTAGTATCACAGTCTTTGTCCAAGGTAGTTTTAATCAATGACTCTAGGAATTGTTTCAAAAACAAAGAGCCCTTTTTTTTAAGATCATGATGTACGCTAAAGACGATATTGCTTGCTGTTTTTTCTAGACTGCATCTTCCATATCCACAAAGATCAAAATAAATTTTAATAAAATCAGTCACAGAGTCCAAAGTGATCTTTTTCCATTTGAACAAAATGAATTCTTTTGCTTCTTGAGCACCGCCTCTAGTGGCTATATCAATTAGAGTTTTTTCATCAATATTACTTAAAATTCTTCGAAGTGTGTCAGTACTCATTCTCAAAGTACCAAATTTTTTGGCATAAATCTCAAACTCCACATAATTTCCGAAGATTTGGTTTGCCAATGTATTTAGACTAATTTTATTTTCTTTGGCAATGGTTCTCAATACTTTATCATATTCTTCATCAATTCTAAATGAAATACTGGATGTCTTTTTACTACTCATGTAACAATGCCTTGATTTTGTACGGATTTATCTATTTAGCTGCATTTAACCACAATGCAGTCTTGGATTTTAAATCATTTAGAAACATAATATGAGATGTGTGTTGATATGGCAAAACAAGATCTTTTTTCTTTCAAAAGATCCAATACCTACGCGGCATAATGATTACCGCAACTGTATTGTTCGTCCTATCTTTCAGTGTTGGATCTACGCCAGTATCAGCACATACTTTAGTTAATGTAGAGAACATCAGAAGACTTAGCAGATATGAAAATATCATGTAGATTGCTTTTGTTCCAGATGAATGTTCTGAGATGGTAAAACGTAGTCATTTAGAAAAATAATTTTCTATAAAATTTGAACCATTAAAATGCCAATTGAATTTATGAAACCTAGTAAAAATTTTCTTAATGGCTACAAAAAGAAACCTACTAGATTTCATTATTAGTATTTTATAATGATTAATAAATAATTTAGATTTTTTTCATTTCTATTTTTAAAATGATGGGAGAAAGAAGTTGAAAATAGAAGTATTTTTGAAATGCATATAGAAAAATATGAAAAAGTGTGCTAGATAATACTAAGCCCTTCTTTTTCCAACGGTTCGTTTTGCTGCTCTGCCATATGCGGCTTTTGTGATTGCTTTGCCTTTTTTGGCAGGTTTTTTTGATAATGTTCTTGGACCTTTGCCACTTAGGGTGACGGTTCGTTTTGCTGCTCTGCCATATGCGGCTTTTGTGATTGCTTTGCCTTTTTTGGCAGCAACTGTTCTTCTTGGTTTTGGTTTATTTTTTGATGTTTTGACAGTTCTCTTGGCAGCACGTTTCCATGCAGGTTTTGCACTAGTTGTTTTTGCAGTTTTTCTTGCAGGTCTTGTTGCTTTCTTGACTGTTCTTGTTGCTTTTTTTGCAGTTCTCGTTGTTGCTTTCTTGACTTTTTTCTTTATTGCCATTATGTAATATTATTTCATATGTGCTTTAAGTTAGGATTAATAAACTAAATTGATGATTTGTAAATAAAATTAACCTGAATTAAATTCCATTTTGGAATGTTTGATTTATTTAAATAATTTTAAAAAATTCTTGATTTGAACATAACTTCTCTTGGAATAAAATAGAATATCAAATTAGAAAATATAAGCAATTGTTTAGAAACATGAACAAAAAAAGATCCTATTTTGTCCTGAACGGTATTTTTTATTCCAAAGAATCATTCTTCGACAGTTCTTGTTTTATTGTTGTTGGAAACTTCATTACCCCTCTGTGCCAAAAGTTATACTCTGGCATCTCGTCTCTGTCAAACGTATGTTCCTTGACATCTTGGAATATCTGCAATTCATGTTCAGCCAGATTCTCAAGAAGATAGTTTTCATTTTCTCTTTTTCCAAATTAACAAGATCATACCGAGCATAAATAGACCACCAATTACAAACCAAAGCCATTCTGGGGGTTGTTCAGCAGTAAAGAATTCTATTGGCCCTTCAGCGATTATTTTTTGGCAAACACCATCGACCAATATTACTTCAGGACTCTCACACAGGGCTTTGACTTGTGGTGTAGGTTCAGGCTCTGGCTCTATTTTCGATATGTCAAGAATTGCAACATAATCTGGTTTTTCAGTGCTGATGGGATGCGGTTGTACATCAATTAGAGTAATTGTGTACGGGTCATGTATGTGAGAGGATAACCAATTTCAAAACCTCCTCCAATTTTGTGAGTTTGGTTGCTAGTGTGAATCATGGCTGAAACTTTTCCTTCCCAAAGACATGTCACATCCAAAGGACAGCGCGAATCTTCTACATCATAAAAATACATATCTAAATCCTCATAGTGAACGGTTTCGCCAAATTTTATTTTGATTTCTTCTGCAGAGGATTTAGTTGCAACTGGAATCAATACAAGTGCAAATATTCCAATGATTATCAAAAGCCTAGGTTTCATTTTGGTATTCCTAACTTTTCATTGATTCTTTTTGCAATTTCTTCACTGTTTGTAGTCTCCAAGATTATCTTAGAGTAAAAATTGGATTTTAGAACCAATACAAGAAAGTTATTTTTTCTTCTTTTAATATAACAGAACTGTTTTTGTGTGCCGCAAAGAAACGTGCCAAGCTCAATTAGTTTTGGAAAATTCGTTCCTGCAAGCTTGAAGCCTGCAATCTGATGTGGAGGTTCAGAGAATGCAGACACAATGTTCTCATATGGAATGTAAAATGATGTCTTGGCAGAGCCAAGCATTTCTAAAATGTTAAGATTGATTCGCATATGATCATCAAAGAGAATTATTTTCATCTTCTACCCCACATACATATTGCAACACATAGAATTTCTCTGTAGACATCGCAATACCGATTCCGATTTTAGAGGCATCAGGATGAAAGATTGTTTCATAGTTGTTTGGATCAGATATTGAGAAATTCATGTAATAGTCAATAAAAGGTTCCATATCATCAGGATATCTTGTATGAAGAGAACCAAACGCCATACCGTTTACATTTGCAGGTTTGTCGTCATTACCAACACAAATGTACCCATATGATTTTACAACTTCATCTACATCTTCATTTGTAATTTTTTCAAACTCTTCAGGGTCGGCATTTGCAATTCTTACAACCTCTCGGTAAGCAATATCACTCAGTTCATGGTCCATGTTTATGGCACGAAGGTTTTTTTCAGCCCTGTTTTCATTAATCCAATCAAGGAATCTGTTCTTCATAAGTTCAGCATCAAGAAATTCCGTTCTTGTCATAGGTTCACGAGGTTCATGAAGACCTATTATTGCAAAGGATATTCCTAGAAAGGATATTGTAATTACTATTGAGATTATGAGAATTTTATTTTTCATTTTCTTTTTCTCCAAATAACAAAACCAATTGCAAATCCCACAATTGCAAAGATACTGGCAATTGTAATAACAAAATAAGATGGAAAAGTAGCATATTTTCCAATTTCATCATCAAATACAAAATGATCATACTGATTTTGAACTTTACCTACAGAAAGATAATAATAATACACATTAGAGTTTTCACGATTACTTTTCCAATCATTAAAAGTTCCATCACTTATTGCCTGTTTCATTTCAACATATTTTGATTCCATGAATTCAAAACCTTTGTAATCATAGTATGGAGCCCAATCATTTTGAAATTCCGCTCTGTTTATTGGAAAACTATCCATGCATGGCGCGTCAGACCAATCTTCGTTTTCAATACAAGATGCAAAACTATTTGAAATAAAATAAGGGAATACTACAAGGCCCATCAACATTAAGAAAATCATGTAATAATTCATATTGTATGAAATTTTGATCGGTCATTGAAAAGTGCTTCTACTTCAACTCTAGTACATCTAAATCAGTTATTGCCGGATGAACAAAAATATCACATAAACAACATATCCTGTTACCAGAATTACTCCTTCTCTTCTGGATATGACAAACCCACTACGCATAATTGGAATCAATACAAGACTAAACGCCAACATTATTCCAACATCCACTAATACTTGTTCACTAACTGTGATGCCTGAAATCAATGATGAAATACCCAATATTGCTAAAATGTTGAATATATTACTGCCAATTATATTTCCAACACTAAGATCGGCATGGCCTTTTCTTGCAGCAACCACTGACGTTATTAGCTCTGGAAGTGAAGTTCCAATCGCAACAACTGTCAACCCCATGAATAACTCTGATATTCCAAAACTTGCACCAATGATTACAGCATTATCTACTGTAAGAAACGATCCTCCAGTTAGGAGCAATAACCCAACTATTATGAAAATTATAGATTTGGAAAAAACATTTTTTTGTAATATTTGTGATGCAGGTATCACTTGTGTATCTGTGTCTTTTTTTGAGCTACGATAACTGTATCCTGTAAAAACAATAATCCCAATTACAAATAACGCGCCATCAACAAAATCGATTTTGCCATCCATAATAATTCCAAGTAAAAGGAATGAAATGCCTATCATTATTGGGATTTCTTTTCTTATTGCAGATTTGGATACAACAATTGGACTGATTATGGCAGACATTCCTAGAATTGCCCCAACATTGACAATATTGCTTCCCACTACATTTCCCAAAGCAATATCAGACAATCCTTGCATTGCAGATGAAATACTTACTGCAAGTTCTGGTGTTGAAGTTCCAAAAGCAACGACGGTTAGACCGATGACTAATTGACTAACTCCAAGTTTGTTTGATAGGGCTATTGATCCTTTCACTAACCATTCTGCTCCAAAGTATAACATAGTTAATCCCGCTCCTATAAGCAAAAAATTGAAAATTAATTCCATAATGATTATGTAAAAAAGGATTATTTGTCATTTTAAGATATTTTTTACTTAAATTAATAATTGAAAAACTAAGAATACAGACATGCGCAAGTTGTCTTCTAGCGGGGTTTAGTCAACTGGTTCATAGTTAATAAATAGAATTTGAATTAGTTAATCATGTTAAAGAACCTATTTGCAAGACTGAAATTGAAACAAGTCAAAACCGCACAGGACATTAATGCATCCAAAGAGGTTGAAAAAAAATCAGAGAACATAGAAAAATAATGAAATGCAATTGCAGAGAGCGTAATTTCAAATGAGACGGATTTTCAGACACTGTCTACAAAGTCTTGCAGCATGAAACGATTCACAAAAAAATATTGATGAATAAGGCTTAAGTTGTCATACATAGCAATAAATCAAGAAAAGTAAATCCTGCATCAATAAAATGCCTGGATTAAAAAATACTTAGAATCTTGCTGTTTTATAATAAATAAAAATTCAGAAAATGGAGTTAAAATAAAAAATACTTGATTGTTTTTTCATTATTTTTTCTTTTTATCCAAGATACTCACTCCACAACTAATTAGATTGGTTTGATAAAACCTGTATTTTTTTTGAATTGGCTTGGATTATTCATAACTAGTTGATAAAAAAAGTACAGGAAATCAATTGATTTGCAAAAAGTACCTTCATTGCTAGTTTCCGCATTCGGTATCCACTACCATGAAAAGGGTTCTTTACGGCTTAAGCGAATAAAAGCGCCAGATAAAAGTAATTTTGATGATTGTAAAACGGGTTCTGATGAAAACTAGGATCTAATCAATCTTTTTTATCATCCATTAATCTACAAGTTTTTATCTAAGAGTTACATTGCACGTCTGTCCTCGATGGCACTTTCATCCTCTGTAATCTATGCTTTAAAACTGCTAAAACCAGATTCAATTAATTCAGTATTTTTATCCTTTTTTGAATACTTCAAATATGATTCTGATGAAATTCGCACTCAGCAAATTATTTTAAAAGAAGATATTCTTGAACAATTTAAAAAATCAGATAGGCAGAAAGGCAAAACTCTTCCAAAATCACTCTCAGAAGATTTTGATGGATTAGTAAAGATCTTATCAAAACTTCGATTACTTGAAGAAGATGGCGATGTTTTACAAAATATAAAATGGGATAAAATTATAGATGTTTGTAACATTCTTAGAAAAATTGAATCTAGTGATGAGAGAAAAGTCAGATGGGGATTGTTATATTTACTTTCTCACGATAAAGACGAAATTAATATCAACGAACTAAAATTATTGTTAAAAAATTTCAAATTAACTAATATTGATAAAATTCTTCAAAAAATTATTAAAATTGAATCAAATTCGGGTTTGATGATTACGAATGACAACAACAAAATCAAATTTGAAACTGAACATAAGATAACAGATCACTATATCGCTGATGCAATTGAAGAAAAATCCAGAAGATCTCCTGGTGAAATTGAGAAAGACATTCTGGAATTGTTAGATGAGGGTTCTTATTCAAATCAAGAAATATCACGAATTTTAGAACTTGATGAAGCTGTTGTTTCTAGGACAATGACTAAATTAAGAAATCAAAATAAATTAGTATTATCAAATTTTGGCACCAATGGATTTAGATATTATACAACAAATTGTCAAAACTGTCCTTTTGGAAAAACGATATCATCGTGTAGAAAAGATGCTATTTCTTATATTGTTTCAGCATTCAAAGAAGCATATGATGTTGAACTGACATCTCAGCATTTTGATGACGTTGAATCTAATCAGGCATTATTAAGTATTAAACGAATTACTAAAATGTCTAAAAAATACTCAATGACAAAATTTGAATCCAATCTTTATGAAAATTATGAAAAACTGTTACAAATTGTAATTAAAAATTCAACTAAAAAAACTATGAACGCTGGAAATAATGACGAAATTGCTGTTTTGCCTAACTTGTCTAAATTACCAAAAATATTCCAAATTGGATTTAAATCTGGAATACAGTATGAAGTGCAATTGATGAAAAAAATGCTCAATGATCCTAAAAAGAAACAACAGGATTTTGGCTCATTTTTATCCAAGTTGATTCAAGATAGTAACAAAATGCTTCATCTATTTGGTCATTAATTATTCTAGTTGACTTTGAGAGTCAGAATAATCAAAAAAATACATGCGGTTATTTCCAAGTTTGCAATTTATCCTATGTTTGGCTTTTGGAAAAATTTTCGATTGGATTAATGATTGGTTTTAGATGTAATGAGCGAGGAATTTTTATCTAATTTAGAGTGCATGTTTGGAGATCGTGTTTTAAAAGCATATCCTAACGATGAACATTCCGGAAGTCATCTAAAGAAAAAGATGTTAGAGAAATGAAAACAGGGTATTATACATTCTAACTTTATTTTGAATTTGGGATTAGAGTTGATTTAACTTTGATTCCATCTGAGAATAAGTTGTTGCTGGAGAGGATGGGAATTTTTCTCCAATCCTATTTACTGCAATTACTGCAGCTTCTTTTAAAATGGCATCTGTTTCTTCATTTGAAGTATTACTCAATTCAAAGTCTCCTCCAAATGAATCACCAGTTATTTCTCCCAATAAGCCAGACATTGCTTCAAATTCTGCACCTGCTTGTGGCATGAATTTACTTAATGCTGGCCCCATTGAACGTAGAACTGCAATTGCAGGTCCAATTGAAACCATAGCATCACCAAGTTCATTCATAGTCGATAGTCTGATCTGAATTTGCTCAAGTGCTAGTTTGATATTTGTTAATACATGTTCATTTTTTCTAATTTCAATTAATTCGTTTGCTAAAACTTTACTTGTGTACTTATCATGTCTCTGTTGAGATTCAACAATTCTCTTGAAAATCTTTTTGTCCTTTTCTTGTAATTTTTTAAACATATAATCCATTTTTGAAATTGTTTGATTTAGTTTTCCTACTGATTGTTGTATACGGGGTTTGAGTGGGGGTTCTTTTTTAACTGCGTTAAGAATATGTTGATTTAACCCAACAGTTGGAGATTTATTCCAATTATCTTGAAATGTTGGCATAAGTTGTCTTTCAGAAATCTTTCTCAAATGATCCACAGTATACAAAATTATACTAACAGAATAAACATTTTCGTATGGATTTTTTTATTTATATTTAGAATTGATTTGCATTGCACATCTGATCAACTAGTTATTGTAACGTGAATTATATTCAAAAAAATTCTAGTTAATTAGTAAACTTGACATTTTACAGTTTATGATAAATAAAAAAACCATCACATCGCATCTTGCAATTATTGCATCTTTAATTCTTTTATCATCAGTGTTATTTGGAAATAATGTATCTTTTGGTGATACAGCACAAGAACCAACAAAGGCACAGATTACGAAACAACAGGCACAATTAAAGGCAGAATCAGAATTTTCAAACTCTGTTGCGGTGGCAAAATCCCAATACGCAGATGCGAAAATTGCTGCAAAAGATAATCCTGAAAAATTAAGGCAAGCCAAGATTTCTTATAATAAAGCAATTCAAATTGCTAAAGAAACATTGTATCAAAAACTTACTTTAGCTAATGAACAATACAAACAATCAATTACTAAAAACAGCCCAGTTAAATCAACACCCACATCACCAGAAACCAAATCAGGAACATCTCAAGCAAAACTAGTATATACCAAGACAATAAAAGATGCAAAAAATTTTCTAGATAAGAATTTGGCTGCGATAAAATCAAATTATAAAAAAGCATTAGATTCTGCTAAAAATGAATTGGATGAAAACAAAGCTGAAAATAATTACAAACTTGCAACAAAGAAAGCAATAGACGAATATAATATGGCCATATCAAAAGCAAAAATTGCTTTAGATAAAAATACCAAATAGCCTATTTTAATCTAAATTCAATAGCCAAGAGTGTATGGAGTTGGAACCAGTAGATGAAAATATTCTATTTTTTAACAAAGGCACGTTGCAGAAGATTTGAATTGTATATGGATTATTGTGATACATGTATGAAAGTTGTTCCAATAACCCATTTGTCATTTTTTGCAAATACAACAAGTAAAACAAATCCAACTAAAACAAGAAAACCACAGAATACTTCATAATGTATCTAGCATATGATTGAAAATGCTGGAGAATTACAAATTATATTTTATCTAATGCTAACATGATGCCATAAATTAGTGCCTGAGGTCGTGGAGGACATCCTGGTATGAACACATCAACAGGAACGATGCTATCAATACCCCCAGTCGTTGCATAATTTTTTCCAAATATTCCACCACTACATGCACACGCGCCAACTGCAATTACCAACTTAGGTTCTGGAGTAGACTCATATGCAATTTTTAATGCTTTTTCCATATTTTTTGATGCAGGACCAGTAACTAATAGAAGATCAGCGTGTCTTGGAGAAGCTACAAAATGCATTCCAAATCGCTCTATGTCATAAATTGGGTTGGTTAATGCAGAAATTTCAATTTCACAGCCATTACATGAACCTGCATCAATTTCTCTAATTGCCAAAGATCGTCCAAATGTTTTGTTAATTTTATTTTTTAATTCATTTCCTATTTCTTCATATGTTTTTCCAAACGGAACAGATTCAGAAAATACTTCAAGAAGATGATTTTTTCTTTTCTTTGCCACGTCAAAATTATTGGATATTTTAATTAATTGTGGTGCCTCTTGCTGACAATTTCCACAGAAAATACATTTTCCCACATCTAAAGAAATTGATTCAGGGGGATTTTTGTACGAAATAGCATTTGTAGGACAGATATTTTCTAAATTCTGTCCAATGTGTGAATTTAACACAAAATCTTTATCAGGATCTAAGGAAATTTTTCCTCTGAAATTTCCGGGAATCATGTCATTAGATTGCAATATTTTGTCAAGTGTTACTTTGTCCCATGATAGGATGTCACTTTTCTTAATTTTTTGATTATCTTCTGTCATAAGTCATTCCCTGAATAAGAAAAATCAAAACTCTTGTTAATTACTGGAAAATCAGCAACAATATTGTTTAAAACTGCATGTTCAATTACAGACCAGTTTGCAAAAGAAGCAGTTCTGATTTTGTACCTGAAAATAGAATTATCTTCGCCCATCATAACCCAATGCAAGGTTTCGCCCCTATGAGATTCAGCATATCCCAAACCAGATGAAAAAGGAATTAATTCGGATTCAAGTGGAATGTGGATTTCTCCTGTCTCTAAATTAGATATGGATTCTATCAGTTTCTTTGAGTATCTTAATTCATCTACTCTACTCATAAATCTAGATAGTACATCACCTATTCGTTTTTGTAATTTTACTTGTTGTTCCATGTCTGCTCTAGGTGTTTGTTCAAAATTAATTGATGAATAATATCCATAGGGATGATTTTTTCTAGTATCGGTATCTATGCCAGCACATATAGAAGAGAGGCCGACAATTCCCAAATCATTTACTGTTTGTTTTTCAATAATACCCGTATTTCTTAATCTATCAATTACAGACGAATTTGATTGGATATGTTCCAGAATCTTTTCAAAATTTTGAAATATGTCATTTAACATGGAATGGATATCAGCTAAGGATGTATTTGAAATATCTACTTTTACGCCGCCTATTTGATTGACTCCAAATAACAATCTACTTCCAGATAATTTTTCATTTAACTGCATCATGTATTCTTTTAATATTTCCAATCTTGAAGCACCGTATGAAAATCCAACATCATTTAAAATGCCACTCAAGGTTCCAAAATGATTGTAAATTCGTTCTAGTTCTGCAAACAATAATCTTATCTGTTTAGATTTTTCTGGAATTTCTAATTGGGCAATTTTTTCTATGGCTTGACAAAATGCCATGGAATTTGCAATACTCTCATCACCAGAAATTCGTTCTGATAAAAGTACAACATTATTAATTGACATGTTTTCTGCAATTTTTTCAATTCCTTTATGGGCATACCCAAGACGTGTTTCCATGTTCACTATATTTTCACCAAGAACACTGAATCGGAAATGACCTGGCTCTATTATTCCTGCATGTATTGGCCCTACAGGTATTTCACAAATTCCATCTCCTGTGATTGGTGTGAATTCAAATTTTCTAGGAGTGTAGTTTAACTCAGTATTTGCATGAAAATCTTTTCGCAGTGGGAAAATATTTTTCTGAAAATCATGTAAAAGTAAGGGTTTTAGAGTAGTATCTCCTTGTGTTTGGATTCCAAACATATCATTGATTTCCCTTTCATATTTTATCGAATATGGAAATACGTCAGATAAACTAGGGAAATAGGCGTGTTTTTTATCAATAAATATGACTACAAAGAAAAAAACATCATCTGTATCTGAACCTAGCAGGTATCGTAAACTAAATGCATGGTTTGTTTTTCTCTCATCACAGTAAATCATTGTTAATAATCTAAGATTTATCTCTAGTTTCAAAATATTACAAAATTCTATTAATTTAGATGAATCCTCTAATTCTATGTGTATTTCGTTGTTGTTTTGTACATGACTTTTGAATTTGAATTCCAGATGTTCTAGCTTAGACATATAATGTTCTATTGTTTTATTATTCATAAATAATCTCCTCTAAAGCACAATACGTTACAATCAATTGTGCAGATCACCTACCAGTAAAATTTGTGACGTATCTTCAATTAATGTTTGTAATGGTTCTGGAACATATACTCCCATGACAAATATGATTGATACTAAAATCAGCATTGGGATTATCGAAAGTATTCCAAGATCTCCTTTTTTTATGGTTTGTTTTGGATTTCCAAATATCATTTTAAGCAAATGCTTTCCAAAACCTGCAAATATTATTACAAGAAATAAAATCACCAACATATTTGGAAGAAAGTTTTCAGATTCAAATCCAGAACTTAATACTAAAAACTCACTCATGAAAATATTAAATGGTGGCATTCCAACTATTGCCAATCCACCAATTAAAAATGCAAATCCCGTTATTGGCATTATTCGTATAATTCCGCTTGTATCTGAGATTAATTTAGTTTCAAATTTTTGAGAAATTGATCCGCTTGCAAAAAATAACAGTGATTTTACAACTGCATGATTAATTATGTGTAACAATGCTCCAAAAATACCAATAACACTTCCAAATCCAATTGCTACTGAAACTATTCCCATGTGCTCAACACTGGAAAAAGCTAACATGCGTTTCAAGTCTTTCTGGAAATAAATTGATGCAGCAGCTATTCCTATGGAAACTACTCCAAGAATCATCAAAAGTGTATTTGAGAAATGAGATCCTATTGAATTACTGGTAATTATGTGAAATCGTAAAATTCCGTAAAATGCACAGTTTAACAGAACTCCTGACAAAAGAGCACTTATTGGAGATGGTGCTTCACTATGGGCATCAGGCAGCCATGTATGCATGGGTGCAAGGCCGGCTTTTGTTCCAAACCCTACAATTATGAAAATAAAGGCTAGTTTTACAAGGTTAGGATCAAAGCCAGATGCGTTTTCTACCAAATTTGTCCAATCCATACCTAAAGCATCTTCTTCAAGAGGGACATCAGCGGTGTTAACATAGTAAAAGAAAATGGTTCCAAATAATGCCAATGACAACCCTACTGTTGCAATGAGTAGATATTTCCATGATGCTTCAATTGAACTTTGTTTGACATACAACATTATCAACAAAACAGAAACTAGCGTTGTAGCTTCAATTGCAATCCACATTATTCCCATGTTGTTAGATATTGGTACCAATAACATGGTAAACAAGAACATATTGAAACCTTGATAATATCTCACAAGTTTTTTCTCATCAATGATTAATTTTTCATATTGCTTTCCCATGTAACTTATTGAATAAATAGATGAAAGAAATCCCACAAGTGAAATAGTGATGATAATTATTCCACTAAGTGAATCAACATAAAATATTCCATCAAACACAGATATTGTTTTATATTTTAGAATAGAATTTACCAAGATTAATCCTTCTATCAGAATTAGAAAAGATGAAAACACTGTAACAAGTTCAATAATTTTTTTCTTTTTTAGAAAAGTTACCAGTACGCCACTAATTATTGGAGTTATGATAAGAGCGAGAATCAATATGGATTCTAATGATGAAAATAATTCTAAAGACATTAGTCGTCCCTCAAACTTTCCAAGTTTTTAATATCAATACTATCAAACGTTCTACTCATTCTAAATAATAAAATACTTGAGATTATAACACCAAGTAAAATATCTGCCATCAATCCAATTTCAATTATCAATGAAAACCCATGTGTTAATGACACGGCAAATAAGAACAACCCATTTTCAATAGTTAGCAATCCCACCATTTGATTTAGTGCTTTTCGTCGGCTTACAATTACGAATAATCCAATAAAGAATAGCGCAAATGAAACTGGCAAGAAAACTTGTATTATTTCATTTGATTTTATATCTAAATATAAGAAAATAAAATACGACATTGCAACTAATAATGCTGATATGATAACAGATAATTTCATACTGACATACGGATCAATTTCTAATTTTATTGGCGAATCTAGTTTCTTTGTTACATAAAATAGGATCTTTGGAATTATTACTGCTTTGATTCCCAAGGTTAGTGCCGATACTATGTATAATTCCCATATGTTCGAGACAGACGCAATTAGTGCAACAATACCTGCAAGAACTATTGTTTGATATCTATATGCATTAACCCAATTTGAAAATCCTCTACTAACAATTAACCCAAAAGTTGCAACAAGTAAGATTACAGCTGATATGTCAAGTAAATTAATTTCTGTTGGAAAGATCAAATCATCAACACCTAGATAAAAAAGAAAATTACTCCTATCATAGAACTGGCAATTGAAATTGCAATTAGATCAGGAACTCTAAATAATCTCCACTTTGCAATACGCGTTTCAATTAATGCAATCAAAATACCTAAAGAGATGATTTTTACGATGATTAAAACAATACCAAAACTAATTTCTGTCAATGAAAAATTATTTGAAATTCCCCACGGTATGAAAATATTTACAAACAGTGTTAGCAAAATTATCTGTTTAATTGATTGAGACCATTCTATGAGCGCTAAACTTTTTCCAGAATACTCTAGTACTGTAGCTTCATGAATCATTGTCAATTCTAAATGTGTTGATGGGTTATCAAATGGGAGTTTCCCTGTTTCAACCATCAATATGATAAAAAATGCAATTAATGCAAATATCACTCCAGGGGATGCAAGAAAAGAAATGTCATTGGCAGATGCAACAATTGTGCTGATATTGGTCCCTCCATAAAAAATGGCAATTACAAAAATCGTTATTAACAATGCCGGCTCCACAAGTGTAGAAAACATAATTTCTCTACTGCTGCCTAATCCGCCAAAAGAACTGGACACATCCAATCCTGCAAGTATTGTAAAAAATTTGCCTAATCCAAACAAGCCTATAACCAACAAAATATCACCCATGACACCAAAAGGAGAATAAACGATTGATACCGGAATAAAAAATGCTGCAGATACTGTGGCTACAAAATTTACCCAAGGATTACATCTAAAAATCCATGAACTTTGATCAGAAACTACCTCCTCTTTTTTTACTAATTTTAAAATATCAAAATACGGTTGAATAATGGGAGCGCCTACTCTTTTTTGAGACTTTGCCTTTGTTTTTCTCATTATACCCACAATTAAAGGGGACAAAACTACAAGTAACAAAACTTGAAATATTCCAAAAAGTGGTTCTGTAATGGAGAACTCATTCAATTATTCCAGCCCCCATAGCAAATAGAAGTGAAAGTAATGCAATCATAATGTACAAAATATATGCGTTGATTTTACCAGTCTGGATTTTTCGAATTTTATTTAGAATATACAAACTAAAAGATAGGGTTAAATCATAAAATTCGTCAAAAATATTCCTTGTAGTGTGACTCATCTCAATTGATTTTTTCAAATATTGATTTTGATCTGAATAAAAATAATTAATTATTTCATTTTTAGGTTTGTAAAAAACAGCAAAAATTCTGCTTAGCGGCTCTGCTAATGATGTTGCAGTGTATTGGGTTCTCTCAGATAACCCACCAAATCCACAATCCCATGTGTTGTATTTTTTTACACTTGTTTTACTTCCAATGATTTTAACAAGGACAAAAATAGATACAAAAGAGGATAATAAAATTATCAATACAGTAGGCATCATTAAACTTGCAAAACTTTTTCCATCTTCAGTAATAATTGAAAGAGGTTCAAATGGATTTAGAGGAGTGTATGATAAATTAAAAGCAGTGGCAATTAGGTTTATTCCAATAAAGGGCAATATTCCCAAGACAATACAAGATGATGCAAGTATTGCTTTGCCTGCAAGCATAAATCGTGGTACCTCAACTGCATTTGCAGCTTTTAGGGTACGACTTTTAGATAGGAATGAAATTCCAAATAATCTTACAAATGTAGCAGCTGCAAGACCTATGGTAAGTGCAAGCGCCAAACTTGCAAATGCAAGAGACACTTGTAAAATAGTTGAAGGTATTTGGAAAACTGAAAGAAGGGATTGTAATATCAACCACTCACTGATAAATCCATTTAGTGGGGGTAGCCCGATAATTGCAATTGTTCCAATAAGAAACATCAATCCTGTCCAAGGCATTTTTTTGATTAAACCTCCAAGATCTTCAATGTTTTTTGTATGGGTACTATAATGGATAGAGCCTGCAGTCATAAACAACAGCCCTTTGAAAATTGCATGATTCAATGTATGAAACATACTAGCTACAAAAGCCAAAACGGATAGCGATGTAAGATTAAAAGATGCAAAAACTACAGAAAGTCCCAAACCAATAAGAATAATCCCAATATTCTCAATACTGCTAAAAGCAAGAATACGCTTGATGTCTCGTTCAACTAACGCATACAATATTCCAACTAATGCCGAAATAGAGCCAATTACAACAACCCCCAACCCCCACCAAAGATAATGAGATGAACCATCAATGGAATTAAAATCAAATAGATATCTGACAATTCCATAGATTGCAATTTTTAGCATTACTGCAGACATTAGTGCCGATACGTGACTAGGGGCAGATGGGTGTGCTTGTGGTAGCCATATGTGCAGTGGAACCACGCCTGCCTTTGTGCCAAACCCTATGAAAGCCAGAATAAAGGCAATGTCTCGCACATAGTCCGGAATTATTCCTGCGTCCCTAAAAGAATCAAAACTAAAACTGCCACTTTGTGCATACATGAATAGAAATGATGCCAGAATAAAGGCAGTACCAAGATGGGTCATTACAAGATACGTAAGACCTGACTTGAGATTGTTTTCATTGTCATGCTCATATATTACTAAAAAGAAGGATGTTAAGGACATCAGTTCCCAAAAGATCAAGAAAAAGAAAATATTGTTACTTGCAACTACTAACATCATTGAAATAATGAAGAGGTTAAACAACATTCCAAGATTAGAATTATTTTTTTTGTCATCGAATTTTTTAGAATACGACAAAGAGTAAATAGAAACAGCAAATGAGATCAATCCAATTATTAAAATAAAGAAAGATGCAACCCCATCAATAAAAATTTCAAAATTAAAAATTTGCTGTGAACTTAAAGTTATGTGTATATCTTCAGAGGTAAATACAACAATTGATAAAATAATTGCTAAAAAAGATCCAATGATGGAAGGTATGTATGTTAAATACACATGTTGTGGTTTTCCTCTAGAGAATAATCCGAATATTGCACCTAAAGAAAAAAATCCTACAATAGCATATACAAGATAAAAATTTTCTAGCAAAATACATCAGCCATAGGGTGGAATTAACAGATTTTTTGAAATCAATTAAACCTATGTTTAGTAACACATTGTACCACAAAATAGTTTTTTAAATTTCAACATAGTTTTATTTTCGATTTTCCGATTTTATTTCTAACATAATGGAATTTTCTGTATACTCTGACTGGACGTTTGCACCCAACTCAAAAAATACTGTCTTGTAATAAGTTTCAAAAAACAAAGACCAACGTTCTCCCATATCATGATACAATACCAGTCTAACCATATCCTTTTCTTTGTATTCTTTCAATGTAAAATCAGATGATTTTGCTCTGTTTTTCAAAATAGAAATCCACTCATCAACACCGTATTTACCACGCATGGATAGTGCAATTTCTTTGGATCCACCTTCTGCAGAATTTCTTGCAATTTGAACAATGGTTTCACTATCTAAATTTTTAATAATTTCCTTCATTGCAGATTTTAACATAACGACCCACCCTACTTCAGGTGCCAATAGATTCCAGTTCAAGTGAGAATCAAAAATACGATTAACATAGGTATTAAGACTCAGATGTTCTTCTCTTGAAATAGTTTTTAATGATTCAAGAATTTTTTTGTTAATTCTAAAACTTGCATGTTCAGTTTCAGGCTTTTTGTTCTCATTTTTCACACCTGACTTCAAAAAATCACAAATTTTAATCTAGACATGAAAGTATCTTTTCTACAAGCATAGTCAATCGTTGTGTGACAATATGTCACAATGTATACCTAGTCATTATATTCATTAAAAAAGTACAGGATTTATGAATAGATTAAATTTTGAGCAGATTTGTCTGTATGATCATTACGTATTCATATTAGAATCGCAGGCTTTGAGAAAATTCTAATTATCAATGAAGTGAAAAAATGAGTTCCAATACGGTATTGAAATCTAATTTAAAATTTGAATGTCAAAGATGCTCTAAAAAACAAATTGTTACAGACTTGAGTATGGGTGAAATTTTTTGTGCTAGTTGTGGATTTGTAATTCATGAGAAGATAGAGAATTCAGGATACGAATCCAGTTCGGGTGATGATCAAAAAGACACTCGCAGAACTGGTGCACCAATAACTTTATCCAGAAATGACTTTGGTCTTTCTACTGTAATTAGTTCTGAAAATATAGATGTTCATGGAAAATCCATCCCATTTGCTTTTTCATCAACAGTAAAACGAATAAGAATTCAAGATGCTAGAAGCAGATTAGCAAAACGTTCTGATGCAAGTTTCAATATGGCATTTGATTTTCTTGAACGCCTTCAAGACAAACTAGGTGTGTCTAACAGCGTAAAAGAAACTGCAGCACATATTTACAGAAAGGTAGTGGAGAGAAAGATTACATCCGGAAGACCAACCTATTCAGTAGCTGCAGCATCAATGTATATTGCGTGTAGAAATACTCACACACTTCGAAATTTAAGTGATATTGCGACAGCTGCAAATATCAAAAGAACCAGCATCGCTCAAAGCTATAGGGCCATCGTAAAACGACTGGATTTAAAAATACCTCTTGTTAATCAGTCTGATTTTATTTTAAAAATATCAAACACTCTCAAAATATCTGCAGGGACAACAAATCTTGCAATAGAAATTCTCAAAAAAGCAACCGAACTTGATATGATGGCAGGACGTGATCCTGTGGGAATGGCATCAGCGTCAATTTATTTTTCAAACGTGATAAGGCATGATGGATTCTCACAAATACAAATAGCGAATGCATCAGGCATAACTGCCGTAACCATCAGGAACAGATTTTATGAACTAAAGAAAAAAATCCAGATTCACAAGGATAAAAATGGAAAAAATTTAGTCGTATCTGATACCTGCAGTACATCAAACTCAATTTTGGAGAAAATCTAAATGACAAATACTTCCAGTATTGTGTTTGTTTTGATAATGTGTGCACACAAATCAATGACTAACATAATAAATCAATTAAAGGAAATTGATGTTGTAAAAGAAGCCACATTAGTAGATGGTCCATGGAGAATTATTGTAAAATTACAAGCAGATAACTTGGATCATTTACGTGATGCCGTGCAATGGAAGCTAAGGAAGATGGAAGGAATTGAATCTACTTTGTCATTAGTTGAATATATGAAATAGAAAATTGATGGAAATCATGAAAGAAAACTCAAAAAATACTAATAAAAAAGAAACGTCGTATGCATCATGAGAACTTGTATTGTGTGTGGAAAAAAATTTGAGCATTGGTGTGACGATGTATGTTCTATAGAATGTTCAAATGAGTTAGAGCACTAAAACTTTCTATGATAAAGTCATTAAGGTTCAATGTGTTTTGTTTATTTGATATTCAAGACCTTGTTCTGTGACAACATGCAATGTGATACTTGAAATGATGTCAGGCATTTTTCGGATTGCCTTTGTAATGACATGATCCAATATCGTACTATTTGATGTCTCTACCTTACAAATTACATCATACAATCCAAAAACAACATCTGTCTCTGACTTCTGGAATGTGACTGAGATTCTTCAAAACTGCATATTCTTCACCTTTGATGCAATGGATCACAACATAAGCCTGAATGATGTTTCGCATCCATGAATATTTTCAATAAAATAATTTCATTCATAGGTGTAAACTATGAATGAAATTGGTTCTACCAGTAACTCAAACATAGAATTCTTTATGAAGAATTACACTAGCTTCTTAACGTGAAAAAATATGATAACTGATGACGCAGGTTTAGTATTGGCGATCTTTGTTTTGGCAGTGGGTTTTATTGCTACTCTTATTGGCGTTGCAAATTTGTTTGATTCTGAACCCAATCCTCTGATCTTCGTCGGTGGAATTAGTGCGTTAATCATTGGCGGAATTCTTGTAAAGTTTTCCACTTGATTTTACAAATTTTCATTTTACAATTTCCCCAAATACAGGAGTGTCAAAGTCATCAGGGGATCTCATCCAATGTGTTTTTCCAAATATTCCCTTAAACTCACAAAATTTTTCTTCTTGCGTGTTAAACTTGCCAGAAAATATACAGTTATCAACACATTCAGACTCGGTTGTTATTCCCTGCGAAGACGAACCGCTAAAATTACCATCACCATTATAGCTTCCAGATTTTGTAATACACCCGCCTTGTTCCAGATGAGGGATGACATATCCGCTTGGCAATGCAACTGCAATAGTGGCAATTATCAAGATTGAAACCAGGACAAGTTTTCTGTATTTTTCTTGTTGTGGAACAAGGGATGGCTTGACATGAACTAGTGCAAGATACAAAGACAACACCATGATTCCAATTCTCACACTGTTAAAGAAAAAGTATGACGATACAGGGTCTGGCAATGGAGCATAGGATAGCTTATGATAAAGCAAACCTAACGGGATTATACCAAAATAAGATGCAAGAATTCCCAGAATTACAATGATTATTCTTTTTCGTAGATTCGCAGTGTTCAATCTTTTCTCAAAAGTTTTTCTCATTAGAATTTACTGACATGATGCAGGTTCACCTTGTATTGTTCCAAACTTTTCAAGATCTTCTGCAATCATTTGGTATTGAATAGAATCACGATCCCACAAACCAGATATTGAAACTGTGTACCCTACAGAATTTTCAAAAACATCTATGATGCGTTCTTCAAGAAAATAGGTTTCTCCAAACTGTGCAATTGTGCTTTGAACTGAATTTTTAACATACACCGTGTCTAGAACCTCAGTTGTTTCTATATTCCAACTAGTTTGACACAACATATCATTTTCATTTATCGCGTCAGGAACATTCACTGGAGATCGTTTTCCCTCAATCTCATGTGGTGTTTCTAGGACATCATCAATTTCTTCAACAAAATTTTTCCCATCAATTGTTCTGCATTGTCTTGGGTATGACTCCATAACAGAATTACCAGCTAAAACACATTCCTCAAAGCTTGCAATAGGTTCTGCTCTGTTTTGAATTTCTTGGAGGGCAACTATAAGTTCGGAGAGTTCTGGAATTTCATCCCCATTTTCAAATTCAATTCTTTTTGTTTTATCATCATATGAAATTTCAATCCATTCAACTGGAGCATCAGCACAACCAGGGCATCCGATTTTGTCAGGAAGAGATCTAAATTGATCAAAATCAATCAAATCTATCAATCCATTCCATTCTGCTTGAGATAGTGTGAATTCTTTGGTTTTCTCAGGAAGATCGGACCATTCATCAGAAACAAAATCACGACCATTTTGTGAAAAGATAATTTTATCAGGAGTTATCAGGAACTCTTTTGCACAATATCCAATGCAATGTCCCGCATAAGTTCCAGTTTTAATTATCGGATTAACGGAGATTGTATTTTCATCTATCCATCCACGTAAAGACAATTTTTCTGCAGTATTTGGCGTCACACATGCAGGACTGAAATTACTTGACTTGATGACAAGTACAAGATCTGCCTTGCATTGAATATTGTTAATGGAAATTCCAATATTGAATTGTTTTAATGGGGCATCTATTTTCATTTCATTTATCTTAGAAACAAGAAATGTCATGACATAGTCAGAAGATTTGATTGGAGTAGTACTTGATGGATAAGGTTCCACGGTAATTAATTTAACAAAATATCCATCAAAGATTTGTTTATCATCCCCACTTTCCCCTAACAGAATTGCATGATTGCCAAGATCTAGGTCATCTTTGATTAGATTAACTTGTACGGACACAGTACCTTCCCACACACAAGTAACATCAGAAGGACACCTGGAATCCTCGACAGCGTCAAGTACAGTAAGTTGTAACTCTGAATCTATTTTTGCAGTGTCTTCAATCTTTAGAGTAAAAGGTGAATCCAATGCAGCATCTTTTGGAGAAGCAGCAAAAACTGTTGGTTGAAAAACCAAACAAAATATTGCAAGTCCCATAAAGAATGCAATTTTGTTTCGGGTAAACTCGAACATCATTATCAATCATGTGATAAAATATGAGATTATAATCTTTGATGAAAATCAAATTTTACCAAAAAGAATCAATGTGGCATTATTTTTACCGTCATAATGAGTGATTTCAGATTAAATTACAAAAAATCTACCAAAGGTTATGAACCCGTAAAGGCTTGAACTGTTTATTGGGAGAAAAGATTCGATTCAGCATCACGAGGATTCAGATACCTTTTTGGGCATACTTCCATGTTCTTAATTATCATACAACTACATTATAGGTAGTAAACAACACGTTGCTCAGTCATAGGACAATCTTACAAATTGGATAAAGATTCTTCAAAATAGAACACATAATTAACTATCAATTATGGTAAAGAAGCAATTGAGTACTGAACAAAAAAAGAAAACAGAGACAATGTCGTTTAGACTAGACAGTCAGATCTTAGACAAATTACGAACAGAATCAGAATCTCAAGGCGTTAGTTTGAACATATTGGCAAACAAAATTTTTTCAAGATATGTGGATTGGGGCATGTTTGAACCCAAAGTCGGAATGGTTCCAATAGCTAAGCCCATTGTAACTGCATTATTTCAGAAACTTTCAGAACAAGAGACTGTTGACCTGGCAAAACAAATTGGCAAAAGCATCGTATCAGACATAGCCACATTCATGAAAGGCTCACTTGACCTAGACTCGTTTGTATCATGGTTCATCACAAGAATGAAAATATCGGATTTTGAGTTGAACCACACGATAAAAAACTCAACGCATAGTTACATAATAAAACATGATTTAGGATACAACTGGTCATTATATCACAAAACAGTGTTGGAATTAATTTTCAATGATGCGTTTGAGAAAAGGATTGACTTTAAGATAAAAGACAGAATGACGGAATTGACTTTTGAAAAATAATCAAACAGTTTTGATTGTTCCAGTCATCCATGGATGAAGCATGCAATAATACTCATACAACCCCACACTTTCAAATGTCTGCTCAAATGTATCTCCAGGCATCATCATTCCAGAATCAAACAATTCATCATTGCTTGTTACAGTGTGAACTGAGATATCCTTGTTTGTCCACGTTACGGTGTCACCTACTTGAATCTGCGTTAGTTTAGGATAGTATGACTTGTTGGAAGATTTTATCGCAGAACCTTCTTCCACTTCGCAAAGAGTAGTTTCAACTATCTGTGACTCATCAGTGTTTTGTGCAAATGTGAGATGTTTCTCATGAGAAGATGTGTTTGCAGTAGTTTTTGTAATTTCTGCATTATCAGGCATTTCCAAGTCTGTCAAGATTTGTTTTTGCCAATTCCACATGTCAATGGATTTAGTCTTTGCAATATCCACGCCATCAATTGCATCAGAGTGAGCATCTCTAACATCAAAGTATGCCATAGTACCCTTTTCTTCTGGGATACCATGCAAGTGGAAGAGATACCTTCCAGGATCTTTCCATTTTGCTTCAAATATTGCAGCATTGCCAGGACCTACCTCCCATGTCTGAGTCTTGATGGGAGCATTCGCCCATATTCCTGAGACTATGGTCTCAAATATAGTACCATGAATATGAAATCCAAATGCAGGGATGGCACCCATGTCAACATAGTATAGCCTTACCAATTCATTTGTTTTTGCAGGTAATGGATTTGTCCAATATTGATCAGCATACCCGTTAAAGAAAACATAATCAGGAGTCCATGTCTCTTGGTCTTCCAAGTCGTATTCACCTTTGACAAGCACATATTCACGTGCAGGTTCTAATCCTTCTTTAGGATCTACGATAAACGCACCATACAAGCCATTTCGGATATGTTCAGAGACGGGCATGACATGGCAGTGATACATGAATAATCCCGCAGGTTCTGCTGTAAAGTCATATGTGTAAGATTCACCTGGAAGAACTTCTTGGAACACACCATCATTTTTCTCATCATGATCTCCATGAAAATGCATTGTATGTGGAAGTTTTCCATTATTGATAAAATTGATAATTACCCTATCGCCTTCAGTTGCACGCAATGTTGGACCAGGAATTGTACCGTTATACGTCCAAGATTCAACCCTGAGACCAGGTGAAATCTCCAAGGTTGTATCTTCTGCAACCACAGTATATGTACGAGTAACGGGGGAATTGTGGACAGAATTATCTTCAGCAAAAGACTGTAAAGGTATCTCTGCATTTAAGAAAAAAATACCAAGCGCCACTCCAAGAGAAACAACCCCTATAAGCATAACAGTAGTTCTGTCCACGAAAAGCAATATCAGATATTGTTTTTAATTAAGAGGTTTATTTTGCAAACAATTGCAAACACAACCATACGTTGTTCTTATGTACTTTGATTTTCTTTAATTTATCTTGGCCCCAAGATGTAAAGGACATTGTGTTGATTTTGTAACAAAAAGATTTGAGAATGGATTAAAATATAAAAATGGATTAAAATGGTGTGCGACATGTTCCAGATTCATCAAAACAGAATCGATTAGATGTTCTTGTTGCAACACAAAACTACGAATTAGAGCAAAAAATAGAATATATCACAAGAAGTTAAACAATCAAGAAAATAATTTTGTTGTTTGAGTGTTTGTATTGCGTTTCATCATATGATGATAAGCTAGAGTAAGCTAAGTAGCTTACCGCACTCTATCTGCAACTAGTTCTAAATAGAATTATGAAAACACCACAAAACTCAAACTGGGATAGAATGGTTCATGCCCCTTTCAAAAAGGTCGTAAAGTTTGACCTCATCTGCATGGGAATCGGCGCAGTAATTGGAATGGGTGCTGGAGCATATCTTGTTGCTAGTGGTTTGTTAGGCTAGCAACAAAATTCCTTTTTTATGATTAACATGAATCACACCTTAGAAAATGAGAAGGGGTAATTGTCACGAAATTCATGCCCATGACTCTACGGGATACAACACCATTTCGAAGATAAAGATAGGCGCAGATAGGATGACACTTAGAATTTTTTATTTTTGAAATTTTTCATTAGTTTCTCCTCACCATTAGTAATGTTGTAACGTTTTAGCATTGCAGAGTTTGCAATTACAGAAATAGAGCTTAGTGCCATGGCAGCTGCTGCAATAATTGGACTAAGCAATCCGATTGCTGCCAATGGAATAGCTCCAGAATTGTATGCAAATGCCCAAAAGAGGTTTTGTTTTATTTTTTTCATAGTAGCTTGGCTTAGTCTTATGGCACGAGATACGTCCATGATATCATTTTTGATTAGAACAATTCCACCTGTTTCCTTTGCAATGTCAGAACCACTTCCTATAGCAATACCAATGTCAGCTTGTGCAAGTGCTGGCGCATCATTAATGCCGTCACCCACCATTGCAACAATCTCACCTTTGGATTGCAATTTTTTTATCTCAGATGCCTTGTCAGAAGGAAGAACATTTGCAATTACCTTTTTGATTCCTACGTCTTCTGCTATTGCACTTGCAGTCTTTTCATTGTCACCTGTAATCATTATGCATTCAATTCCAAGATCTTTTAGTGCTGCAATTGCCATGGGAGAGGATTCTTTTAGAGAGTCAGCTACTGCAATAATTCCTTCAATTTTATTATCAACTGCAACCATGATTGCAGTCTTTCCTTGAGATTCTAGTTGTTTTAATTTAGATTCAACATTTTCAGTTGAAATGTCGTATTTTTTCATCATCTTACGATTACCGCCATAGATTTGTCTACCGTTTACAATAGCCTGAACCCCAAGACCGTTTAGTGATTCAAAATCATTCAGAGATAAAGGTAAAGTTACCATATCTTTTGTTTTTTTGACAATAGCCTGAGCAATCGGGTGTTCAGAACCAGTCTCCACAGATCCACCCAATTCCATAATTTCTTTTTCAGAAAGTGTTCCCACACATACAATATCTGTTACTTCTGGCTCACCCTTTGTCAGAGTACCAGTTTTATCAAATACAATAGTAGTGATCTTTTGTGAACGTTCCAAATATTCGGCACCTCGAATCAATATTCCAGACTCGGCACCTTTACCTACACCTACCATTAATGCTGCAGGGGTTGCAACGCCTAGTGCGCACGGACATGCTATGATTAATACTGCAACAAAAGCCAACAGTCCTGAGATATAATCCTGCATTACAAAATACCACACCAAAAAAGTTACAGCAGATGCAGAAACCACTGCGGGTACAAACTTTGCTGCAATTGAATCTGCCAACCTCTGAGCCTTTGCAGTAGATGCTTGTGCTTGTTCCACTACATGAATTATCTGGGATAGTGCAGTCTCTTTTCCTACTTTTGTTGCCTTTACTTTGAGCAGTCCTTGTATATTCAAGGTTGCACCAATCACTTCATCGCCTGATTGTTTTCCTACTGGAAGACTCTCACCTGTAATCATTTTTTCATCAACTGATGATTTACCTTCTATTACAGTTCCGTCAGTTGGGATTTTTTCTCCGGGTTTTACTATCATTACATCACCTTCAATTACCTGATTTGACGGAATGTCAGTTTCTAATCCGTCTCGTATGACCCTAGCCATTGCAGGTTTTAGGTCCAGTAATTTTCTTACAGCAGCTGAGCTCTTCTTTTTGATTGCCTCTTCCATGTACTTACCTAACAAAACAAATGCAATGATTACAGCAGATACCTCAAAGTAGACGTATTTTTCTTCTCCCGGAATTGCGTCTGGAAAGAACAGTACAACAGTGCTGTAAATGTATGCAGTTAGAGTTGCAATTGCAATTAAGAGATCCATGTTAGCTGTTCTGTGTTTTATGGAATGATATGCCCCTACATAGAAAGACCATCCTCCAATAAACTGAACAGGAGTTACTATGATGAACAACAAAAGCCCGTATGAAAGAAAAGGGATTTCAGGAAAGGGAACCCAAGAAACCACCATTGCACCAGCAGCTACACTGAGATAAAGGGCAGCCCGAATTATTGCTAAAACTAGGGCACCAGATGCTGCAACATACATTCTCTTTTTCATTTTGGCAAGTTCTTTTTCAGGCTGGACAAATGTCTGCTTGCACATGGGACTGCAAAAATAGAATAATCTTCCACCTACTTCAGAACTAATGCCTGTTTCTTCATTTACAACCATTCCACATACAGGATCTTTTGCCATGATTATATTGCCAAAAACAGATGTATAACATCTTACTTTACAAATGTAAAGAGAACTCTAAATACAAAATAGGGAATTGACATTGTATGGGTTACGAGTTAGATCAACTAGATACATCAATTATCACTTCTCTAATGGAGGATGGAAGAAAATCCTTTCGTGCAATTTCTAGAGAATTGAAAATCAGTACGCCAACCATAAAGGCAAGATACGAACGACTAGTAAAAATAGGCTTGATAAAATCTGTGAGGCCTGAAATTGATATAACAAAAATATCCAAGTCAAACAAAAAATCTCTTTCGGAGGATTTGCTTAATTCACTTAAAACAAACAAAAAACACTTTCATGTTAAAATTGATAATCTTCAAGTAAAAATGAAATGCGATTTCTGTGAGGGTCCAATCAATGGAAGACCCAAATCACTAAAGTTTGCAGACATTGAACGATTTTTTTGCTGTACATCTTGTAGAAATGATTACAAGGGAAAGTATGGTGGAAGAATACAGTCTCTAATAGAACAGTATAAAGAAAATAAAAAAAAATAGTGATAAGAAAATTTTTTCCTTCTTGAACAGATTTTCTCATGATATAATATATTATTGGATATGTGCGTTGTTGTTTCTATTCGTAAATTCAATGAACGCTGTTCATAATTTGCATGGATTGTCATATGTAATTTCATGAATTTGCATTAGATTGTTGGATAGATATTCGCTAGACTTTACAATTGTAAATATTGGTTATGATGGATGTAGTGCAATTCAGATTTTTCATTTTACAATTGTAAAGTATACTGTTGATTTATCCTGCAGCATATGTAAATACATGATAAATTCACAACAACAAAAACAACAACTAAACAAAATCCAAGAATTAACCTATTGGGGAATCCGAGCCTCAGTTGGAGCAATCTTTTTTGTATATGGTATGCAAAAATTCGACCCGATATGGAAACAACATCTAATCAACTTTGGATTTCCTCCAGAACTGCAAATTCCTATTGCGTTAGCTGAAACCATAGGAGGAATATTCCTAATAGTTGGTTTTATGACAAGAATTACTGGTGCTGTATTTAGCATAATTCTGCTAGATGCAATATTTCACATCAGATGGGAAAATGGATTCTTCATAGCCCAAGGTGGATGGGATTATGATCTTGCACTACTGACAATGATGCTATTTGTTATTGTAACAGGTACAGGAAAAATTTCCATCAATTCAAAATTGAAGATTCCAAAAATTCTTCAATAATTTTTTTTATTTAATTTGAACTCGATCATGGATGCATCATCTTATCATCCATCATGTTTCCGCGTATAATTTCTTGCATCTGCCCCATTACCTCTGGGTTTTCTGACATGTGGCCCAACATCTGCAATATTATGTTTGGATCGTTAATCATTTCCATCATCATTTCCTGCATAAAATCATGATTTTTTCTCATCATAATTCCCATATCCTCTGCATGTTGAGTATTTTGCATCCATGTTCTTATTGCCTCTTGATCTTGTGTTGTTGATTCCATCATTTGTTGTCTGAATTGGGGGATCTCACATCATTGTAATCTTACAAAAAGAGATCTACTATGGGTGTTCTCAATAGCATTGTGTGGTGCAGTATTGCGCCAAGCCTGTATTTTGTTGGATTGACACATGCAAGTGCATCTGATACCTGCTCTTATTGCAAATGGAGAAGTGGTCTTTTCAGTTTTACTTACAGTGATGCCAGATATTAAAGATGAAATTCCCAATATTGGCCCCATATGAAAATTAGATTTTGCATATAACTATCGTTCAATTTCTACAAAAATATACTCTTTGTTGGAATTTGGCAGAATTTTCATAATTTCGTGTTCAATCACATCAGTTACCACCTCAATTTTATCCGTATCCAACCCATCAATCAAATTTACTTCAATTCCAACTATGATGATAGTAGGACTAAGATGCATTGTTTTCATAGTGACAACTTTGTGGACTTCAGGTATTGCAGCAACAACACCTATAATCTGTTTTCTTTGTTCTGGGGAAATTGATTCTCCTATTAGCAGACCTCTGTTTTCTTTGGCCAAGAAAAAGGCAAACGACATCAGCAGTATTCCAATAATAATTGAGCTTATAGAATCATATACAGTATTTCCAGTTATGTCTGTAAGAAATATTCCTACAGCTGCAATTCCAATTCCTAACAATGCAGCAGTGTCTTCCACCACTACAGTTAGAATTGAAGTGTCCTTGCTATTTTTAAATTCATTATACAAAGTTGAAGGTCTTGTCTTTTCACCTCGTTCTTTAATTGGTTTTTTAAATTGAATTAGTGCAATTCTTAACGCATTTGCCTCAAAACCAAATGCAATTGCAAGTACAATGTAATTTATTACAGGATTTTCAAAATTATGCCCCTCGCCCAACAAAGATGAGAATCCCTGTTCAAGGGACAATATGCCAGATATTCCAAAGATCATGGTAGCTACAACAAATGACCAGAAAAATTGGGACTTTCCAAAGCCAAACTGATGTAAATCAGTAGCAGGTTTTTTGCTTATTTTGATACCCAGCAACAACAGAATTTGATTAACTGTGTCTGAAGCAGAGTGATAAGATTCTGCCCACATTGAAGCACTACCCGTCATTGCAGCTGCAATAAACTTTGTAACTGCAATTCCCAGATTTCCAAAAAGTGCTGCGTAAACTGCGTTGGTAGATCCAGATGCCAAGGCTATTTTTCGATGGAATCCTTATTTGAATTAGTGTTTTCTTTATCAATTTTTTTCTCTAGTTCATCTGTTTCTTTTTCTATCTTCTTTTCTAGATCTTCATGTTTTTCTTCAATTTGTTCTACATGAACTTTTATCTTCTCATCAATTTGTTTTTCAATTTGCTCCTCTAATTTTTCTTCAGCAACGGGCAAAATCTTTCGTTTTATCAAAAATAAAATTCGTAAAACAGCCTCAACTAGTATTGCATACATTACAAAGCCAATAATTTTACCTAAAAATGGAACAAATCCATATGCCCTATCCAATATATCATTTGGAGTAAAGAAGATGTTGCTAGTAAGAAAAATACCCAATAAAGCAAATGGAATTAGTTTGGCAAAGTCTTTTGCAAGATCTTCTTTGTAATATGCAGATATTCTTACTGTAACTACCAAAGAGATGACAATCAAAAATACATGTTCGGTTGGCAAGTCAGGTGCCATGAAAAATAAAAATGTGGAATAAACAACAAACCAGACTAAAACGACTAATGGAAATATGATGACGTATTTGAGAACATATGCTACGATCGAGGTAATCTTTTTCCCATCGGTTTGATATTTTTTTAATCCTAAAGGAATCATTTCACGTCTTGCAAGAAATCTATAGAAATTCCAGATGAAGATTCCATAAATTACCATTCCAACAGAATAACCAATCAAATCTGCAACTGACACATCAGTTCCAAATTGACTTGTAATGTTTTCAAAATCAGTAAATGCAGAAGTCAGATCATCATCAAATGTTATTCCCCCAATAGTCAAAAGACTAAAAAGAGCAAAGTAAAACACTGAAAGTCATACCCCTTCAGTCTATTTAATTTGATGCATACTGTAAGTTAAACTAGGAATGATTCACAGACGCATAGTCGTTTTGCAAATATTGGTTTGAATCCACGGGGACTCTACCACCATTTTGGGGTGGAAATGGACGCAGATAAGTATCAAATAAGAAAAAATGTATTGTAAATTTAATCACAGACTTTAATTTCTGATGATTCTGCTTTGAAACCAGATTTTGCATGTGAACCATCACAATTTGGTTTGTTTTCTGATGCAGTACATCTACATAATGCACATAGTCTCTTTCCATCAGTTTCTACAATTAATGGACCATTTTCAATAGCTTTGATTGATACTTTGACCATGTCACAATGTATTTTTTATCATATATTACATTGTCTTATTGGAGATTCTACTCCCATTTTGGGGATAAATGTCAGTTACTTGAGCGAGATTTACAAGAATAATTCGGCACTCTAATTCTCTGAAGAATAACTGTCTCTTTGATTCAAGTCTCTAATTTCAAGTGTTAACGAGTTTATCGACAAACAGTAAAAACAGTATCCCCCCGAAATACGCGTAAATTCCTGACGGTTGTCGTAATGCTTTTCTGTTAAGATCAAAAATAACAATTATTGTCTGAATCACAAAAGCCTAAAGAATTCAAGTATGTATTTCATGGCAGAGTTTTACCAGAAAGAGCAGATGTCGAAATCACAGGAGGTCCAATTATCGGAATACAAACTAGCACTGGGTATGATCTTAGAATATCTTTTGAAATTCGAAAATCTTTGATTTCAATACATGTAACATCTTTTGGAGAAATTACTGATTTTGCAGAAGTTAGAAATTTCTTACTGGATTTTGTTCGATTACATACAGATTCGTACGGATACATTAAGGGATATGCATATGATGCAGAAATCACATCTGTAAGTGGCGAGAACAATCAACCTTACATAATTTTTGGAGTAGGGATAAAGGAATTGACCGATGAAGAATCCAAACGCGCGTTTCAAAAAATAGATAAAATTATCTTATTAGCAATACAAGACAAATATCGATTCATTTATGGCACATTAGCAAATCTTCGACTATCTATCAAATATCCTTCTGATACAGGAACCTTTTGTTATAGAGCCGTTGAAAGCATTAGACAATATTTTGGAGTTAAAGGCGATTCCAGAGATGCAAGAAAAAAAGCTTGGGAAAAATTAAATGCAGAGCTTAATGTTGATAAAAGTTGGACAGCTAGAATAGCTGATTTTGCATTAGATCCGAGACATGGAAAACAAAAATCAATCACACATGATGAACGGGTAGAGATAATGCAAAAAACTTGGGTGATAGTGGATAGGTTTTTGATTTATGCTCAAAATAATGAACAAACTTTAGACACTGCCTCGTTTCCATTACTAAAATACAATGACACAAAAGGGACAAAAGAATCACTATAACGTAAAACTACTACGAGGCTACGGAGTATCCATATCTCTCAAAGACTCTAAAATTATTCTAAAAAATGGAAGGCATGTTATCACAGGAGAACAAGAATCCGAAGAATGGTTTGTCAACAACATGCCATATGAAAAAATAATACTTTCTGGAAAAGGATATGTTAGTACGGAAGCATTATCATTATTATCTCAAAAGAACAGAAACATAATCCTAATTGACACATACGGTAAACCAATAATCTTCTGCAACTCTATGATGGATTCTCTAACGGCTACAAAATATCGAATGGCACAGTACGATACGTTCAGAGATCCTGAGAAATGTGAGTATCTGCGTAAGCAGATTATACAAAGTAAAAAAGAATCTCAACTAAAACTGTTAAAACTAATTGGTAGTGATGTAACTTCTCTACCTGAAAAAGAACATCTTGCAAGTAAAGTCTATTTCAAAGAATTTGCCAAAGTCATTCCTGAAAGATATGGATTTAATTCAAGAAATCAATCGTTTATCCGAACATCAAAAAACAATGCAACTGATATCATCAATGCGTTACTAAACTATGGTTATTCTGTTTTGGCAGGGGAAATCTCAAAGTTTGTCTGCGGGTTTGGATTAGATCCTTATTTTGGATTTATGCACAAATCTCATACGGGATTTCAACCGTTGGTTTATGATTTGATAGAACCATTTCGATGGCTAGTTGATTATACTGTATTCAAAATTGCAAACCATCCAAATTATCGTTATAGAATCAAACTCAAGGAATTTGTTCATACAAGGGAGGGGAATGTCGTGATGGATTCATCTTTGATCAAGAGGTTTTTGGAGATGTTAGAAAGACAGTTCCAACAGGAAAGAAAGTATGATTTTAGGCATGGAAAGAAGACTGAATCGGGTTTGAAATCAGTTCAAGAAATTACTGTTGCAAAGATTATGATTCAAAAATTATCTGATTTTTGTAGCCAATAATTTTTTATTTTTCTAAAACTTCTTCAACTGTAGAGCACTTACATTTAGAAACAAAACTATCTTCTTGAATAGCTTTTTTTAGATTTCCATCTGCAGTTACAAGGATTGCATTAGATTGTAATGTTACACCAACAAATTCAGTGTCACATTTTTTAACTCCTTCAAAATTATTTGAAATACCCTCTATTATACTCGTTTTCAATGGATCACTCATCACTCCTAAAAATCTAGGAATTATATGATTGTCTAATATCTCGTTATTGTATTTCTGTTCCACTTTTTTAGGTAATGCAAAAAACTTTTGTTGAATTTTCAAATTCATAAACTGTTTGTCTTTGTTTGAGAAAAATCCATAAAGAAATATTTTTTCTGTATCTGCATTTTTAGATTTATTGTTTGATGCTTTTTTTCCATGAATTGCATTTAAAACAACATTTTCATCAATTACATAATCAGTCATTGGGTTCACCCACATATTTAGAAAACATTTCAAAATCAGTTTCCCAAAATTCTTTTAATCCATTTTTGATTTGTCCATGTTCATTAATAGGTAAAGTCTCTATTTTTGAAACCCCTGTTTTTTCATCTTGATAAAATGAATTTACTGTGACTCTAGTGGGGTTAATTTGCTGTTTGCTTGCAATTTTTGCTAAAAATGGATAGAGCATATGCTCACTATGAGTAGTAAAAATAAGCTGTTTATTGTCTTTGTTTGAAATTTCTATCATTAATTCTACAAGTTTTGATTGAGCTTTGGGATGCAAATGGATTTCAGGCTCATCTATGGCAATTACAGAACCTGAAGGACTTCCTACCAGTATTGTAAGTAACAAGATTACTTGATTAGGACCAGTTCCTTCGTTTGCAATAGCATTAGCAAATCCATTCTTTACAAATTCCAAGGTCACTCCTTGCAGTTCAGATGAAAGAAGGTCTACATTTCTAGTACGAATCGTTTTACCCGTTAATTGATGGATAAATGAACTGATTTTACCTAGCAAATCGGTATCTTTGCTTAATTTGCTTAAAGTTACATCCATTAAAGATTCTGGACTACTTGAAAGTAAATCATCAGGTGTTCGTACCAATTTAACACCATATTTTGTTGCAGAACGAAAAAATGGAATATAGAAAAACTCATCTAACAATTGTTCGGTAAATTCCCCATTTGCAAATATATTATTGATTCTAGTACTTGTTTCACTCCCCTCCTTAGATGCTATTCGTGGGTGTAGTCCATTTATGGAACACTCTAACGTGGACTTTTCCTCTTGTCCTCTTCTAGAATTAATACGTGTTTTCTGATTTCGATAACTAAATTCAAAATCGTAGTGATCTACATTTACACCTAGATACACATCAGAAATACCCTTTTCCCCTTCTGTAACATAATACCCGAAATCAGCTTTTGTTTTTCCTTCATAATCAATTCCGGTGGCGATTGTTTTTATCCCTTCTACCCCAATTCGTATTTTTCGTGTAAGGTCACCAAATGAGACAACATCTTTAAAATTTCCATAATCATAAGAGTCTGTTGAATATGTTAGATTATTGGTTCCTTGTTGTTTCAATGATGTTTTTAAAATTAAAAGAGCTTGAAGAATAGATGATTTTCCACTGCTGTTAGATCCTATGAGAATATTGAATTGACTTAATGGTATTTCCCAATTAACATGTGATTTAAAATTCTCTAGACGTATTTTTTCAAGATACACTATTTACAATCGATCTGATAAAGAATTTAAAGATCACTTTCAGGTTCATATACAAATTCATCATATCCTGACCAAATAATCTCATTCTTTGAGATAATATCTCCTATAATATCAATAGGAATAGGCACAGAATCACACCATTTCTTGTCTTTTAATGATTCCAAATCGGATAACCAATGTCGCTTTCTATCTGAGTTTAGTCCAATTTTCTTGTCATACGTTTCAATCTTTCCAATATCATCAATTTTGTCATATACAATTCCTCCTTTGATATGGGTGGTTCTTGTAGTTGCAACAGTAATGTAGAGATTTCCTTCCTCATCAATCTTTGTTGCCAAATGTTCAATCTCTATCTTTCTTTCAGTGTCATATCCTATTCCACGATTCTTCCATTTGCCATTGATATGATAGAATCCGTTAGAAAGAAAATACGTGTCAAAGCCATACTTGTCAAGTTTCATCCCCCCTAGTTTTTTACTATCTAGATTTGGAATCTTTTTTCTGCATGCAATAGAGTCAGTTGCAAATGCCACTACATCTCTTTCAATGTTATTGTCTCTGACAAACTTGTACAGTTGTGCCCTTGCAAAACCTGTGATGTAAGATGCAATAATTGGATTAAACAAATTGCCCATAACACCATTTGTTCGCTGAGCCATCTTACCATAGACGGAATTTAGAATGATCTTGATTGCTCTCTCTAGCGAATTTCCTTCTTTTTGTAATTCCATTCTTTTCTCATATTGGGAATTTACAAAGTCTCTAAATGGATATGTACAGTTTTCATTTGCAATGAATTGCTGTGATTCTATTATTTTGTATTTTATTCTAGAGTCACCAATTACTGCCTTTAGTTCCTCTAGTGTGACAAATGTCTCAAACTCTCCTGATGGGTAGATGATTCTATTATTTTTTGTTCTAAATGGAAATGGCGAAATTTTAACAGAATCAGAAACATATGCTCTGATGTGAAAGAATCCTAATGATGCTTTGGGGTTTATTCTAGTGGAATGAATCCATTTGCCATCAGTAATGTCTGGAAGAAATGTTAACGCATATGGATACGCTGAATTGATATCATAGATGTAGCACTCTCCGATGAATCCGCGTTGAATTAGCTCAAATCGCCCTCCATAGAACGATTTCCACGCCAAATCCTGTATTTCATAGGGAATATCAGTAAACAATGCGATTTCCACGTCATTGAATATCAATACTTTTTCTGCCAGATATCCCGAACTTATCCAGTTTGCCGTGTAAAACTGGTATGCGTTAAAAAAAGTATCTAGCCAGTAATCTGCCAGTTCTTGAGTTAAAACACAATCCAAAAGACAATAGTCTCGGATCTTTTGCTTGTTTCTCATAAAGTATCGCAGTGAAAACTTTTTTCTCTTTTCTTTTGTTTCAAGATACTCTTGATCAAGAGTCTTTTTGATATGCTCAGAATATGCAACCTCGAGTCGTTTGTTATCATAGTATTGTGCAATATCATAGCATGAAATGGAATGCTTGTCTTTTCTAATTGTTAGTTGCTTTTTTGGAATGTATCTTATTTGATATCCGTTGTATTGAAAATCTAATCTTTTACTAGTCTTGTAGGTTTTAAGAATGTCTTTGGGCAATAATTTTAAAATGCATTCAGCATCATATTGTAGATTGTAAAAAAATATCCAATACCCCTCATGCTTTAGAAGAAGTTTTGCAATGTTATCAAATGTTATGTCTGGATATTCTAGTTTAACACCATTTGACAACATGAAAAGAAAAATGTTTCCTTTAACAGTTTCAGTGTCAGCCCCCAAAGTTTTTCTTCGTTGTGAGATGTTTGGATTTCTGTTCTGCTTTCTAGTTTTGATAAATGTCAGGTCTTTGGCATTTGATTTCGGAGTGTAAACTTGCAATGTCATGGGCTTGGATTCCTCCATATGACATCTGAGATGTCTGATTCAAGTCCTCGCCTTAATTTTGAGAATTCGCTTCTTATTTCTCTAAGTGATTTTCCAGTATCAAAATTCTTTTGTATAGATCTAAAGTAATTCCAGCTTCGTCGCATCTTTTGACTGCGATTCTTGTTTGCATCTGATCTTTTCTTTTGTCTTTCCTCTTCTTTTTGGTTTTTAGATTTTAGCAGTTTTTGAATCTGGTTCTGAATGTTCATGCGTTCGCCCATCAACTGTCTGAGAAATTTCTTGGTTTGAGCCGTCTGTCGAAATACCTGTAATTGCTCAATTTCCTTCTTGATAACTTCAATTTCTGAGCGCAATCGGTCGATTTTTCGCATATCATAGGCATAAAACCATAGATTATCAGTTGGTAAGTAGATTTATGATGTTATGAGACATATGTCAAAAAAGGTAAAAATGACATGGTAAATGAAAAGAATCCTAAGTCTGTTCTTAAAAATCGCCTTTCACAAGAGTTATTTTTTGAGATATTCATGATGCCTGCATCAGGCTACAAACTGGCTCAAATTGTTCAGAATACGACAAAGACCCCCAACACAAAATCTGTTTATCGAGTTTTGGCAAAATTGATAGAACACGGATACATCACATATAAAGACAAAAAATATCATCACAATCCAAAAACACTTACTGATGAACTTGTAAAATATTTGAATTCGAAGGATGTTGTATTGGATAAGGCTGATATGAATTATCTTTTATTTCTGGTAACCAATGCTGAATTTTTTAATCATTTTATAGTTGATCTTAATATTCATGTAAAACCAAAAAACTACCAAAATCTATTACAGGAAATCACAAACATGGTTGGCATGTGTGCTGCAATATTGTTGTATGGAATAAATACATCAACAACAAAGCCCATTCCAGTAAGAATTTCGCTTGAGAAAATCAATGAAAGGATAATGAAATTAAAAAAACATGTTAATGATGAAATACCTAAAAAAGTACGTGGTTCAAAATCACAACGAAAATTACAACAAAAACAATTAGAAAAATTGTATCATCATCTTCTGTCTTATGTTTTTTTATTTGTTGTACAAGAAAAAATACCTAAAAAAGCATTGATAAAATTTGCAACTCTTTGGAATCAATATGGAGGATTTAAAATTGGAGTCAAAGTTGGAAAGATTGATTTTAAAAATAATCCATTTAGAAAACACTTTGAATAAAATATTTTTAAAAATATGTCTACTATAATCATTAATGTAATTTTAATTCAAATGGTAAAACTATAAAGAAAAATTAATGTTTTTACATAATTATATCATTACAATTCCATAATGAGTTACAGTTTAGGTTTAGTTTCATTGTAACAATTCAGTAATGATTTTACTGATTTTGTGAATAACTAGCCATAATATTGTGAATTATTACAGAATCAGGCATAATATTCCATTTTGAATTCCAATTATTTATTCGTAGAAAAAATTCCACATGTGGAATAATTCCTAATGGAACTGTTACAGTTTCAAATTGTGTTTGTATTATCTTTTTTAATTCTAATTCGAATTGTAAAATTCCAATTATGATATTAATTCGGATAAAGCCCGTTCGAGTTATATCTTCGAATTTGCACTTTTCACGCCTAGTTAAACGGCAAAAGCATAGGAATTGACCTAATTCGAATCATCAAGTGAACCTAGTTTGTCGAATCGTAACCTTTTTGAATCGCCGTTGACATCAATGAACTTTTTCAGTAATTGGAGGGTATTTTTGAAAACCTGTTCATTTTGATACAGTAAAATTTACGAAAACAAGTTTACAGAAACCCCAGTAAAATTATGAATAAAATCATGAAAACAAGGAAAAATTTACTGTTTTATGCCTAGTAAAATTCAGTAAAATCATAATTCTATGTATGAAAAATAACACCTTATCGGAGTAAAGTTTACTGATTATTTAGTAAAGTTTTCAAATGTAAAGTGGTGGACAAAACTATTCAATCAGGAAAGTAAAATGGACAATGAATTACCATACAAAATTTTGAAAATAATGCGAGATCTTTACAATATGGACCCTATGAGTTACATGGGTATGGATTACTTTGAACCAGAACTTAAACTTCCTGAAGAAGTAATTCAAGGGGCGTTAATCTATCTGAAAGAAAAAGACTGGATAAGATCTTTCAAAGATGTTCATGGTGAATGGGTTCAACGAATCAACGCTAATGGAATGGATGAATTACTAAACTATGAAAAAGAACATGCTGATGATAATGAGCCATTAGAATTTGATGTGTCTCATGAAGATCATACTGGTAAAATCAAGGTCTTTATCAGCCACAAATTTGTAAAATCAGACCAAAAATTAGCAAAAGCCTTAGAACACAATCTTAATGAAAATAACATCTATGGTTACTTGGCAGAACGAAGAAAAGAATATGATATTGTATTTGGAGAGAAAATAAAAAATGAAATTAAATCATCAGACTATCTAGTAGCCATTATTACTAAAAACTCTCATTTTGCACCATCAGTACATCAAGAAATAGGATACGCTATGGGAATTGGAGTTCCTGTCAGAGTAATGGCTGAAGAAAAAGAAGCAAAAGGAGTATTAGTAGAAGGCAAAGACATTGAAATTTTTACAAGATATGATTTTGAAAAATATCTAGGAAATATAATAAAAAATATTCAAAAAAATGGAATTAGAAAAAAACTATCTCAAAAAGAAAAAGATGATCTAATTACACATGTGTATCGTCCTTGTTTTAACCAATTAATGAATATATATCCAAAACGAGATTTCATAACAGAAATTCCAGATAATGCGTGGAACAAACTTGAACCATTTTGGCAATTAAAATGTGAGCCTGAAATATCAAAACTTTTTCAGGAATACGAAAAAGAGAGAAATACTTGGCATCTAATGTGGATAGACTTTCAAAATAAATGCCAATCCAAACGAAAAGAATTAGGAGAAATGCTTAGACCTATTTTTGAAAAATATCATTTGTTCAATTTGGATGGAACTCTTTCTTTTGGAGGATATGATCTTAATCCCGAAGAATGGATTCATAACTGTCAGGATGTTCTGTTTAACCCTCAAATTCAAAATCGATTGGAGTTGTACGTAACATTAAAAGACTTTGCACTAAAGAAATGGGGCGAAAGATATTCAAAATCATATGACAAATGGCATCAAAACAATCCGTTGATTTTTACTGAAATCTTAAAAATGATTCCCTATTTAATAGATAAACTAGATGCAGAATTCCCATATAATAAAATCAATGATCAGAGAAACATTCTAAAAGAAAAAATCGAGATATTGACACTTGCTCTAGAAGAAAAATTGAGATGATATGATGAAAATTCCCAAAATTCCTTCGTCAGTTGAGAATTGGTCTATAGAAAAAATAGATGAGTTGATTCAATATGTGGGGATTGAATCAGATACTTTTGATTTTAAAAAAGAACCAAATCAATTAGAAGAACATATCTGTGCAATGGCAAATACCAAGGGAGGACATCTAGTATTGGGGATTGAACAAATTGATAGTGAAGATGGAAAGCAAATTGTAAAATTTGAAAAACGTGGGTTTAAACATGGTTTTGAAGATAACATTAAAAATCAAATCAGTAACAGTGTTCTTCTGATAGAACCAATACCTGATGTGGATATTATTCCAGTTCATGAAAAAGATAACAAAAAATTCTATATCGTAATCCAAATTCAAAATAATTTTTCAAATAAACCTTATTTTGTACGTTCAACTGACCAGTGTTTTGTAAGAATTCATAACTCAAAAATACGTGCAAATCGTTCAATTATTTTTAATTTATTTGGAACATCAATCGAACAGAGGAAAAATCTTGAAAGTTTACGTTCTGCAAGTAGTATGGTGGAAGAATCTTTTAGACATGTTATTAGCAGAATTTATTTTGTTTCGCCTGAGTCAAACATGAAAATTTCTCTTCTAGAATTATCGTATTTACGAACTACTGCTGTTTCTTGTGATGCATTTCTAAAAGAAAGAGACTTGTGGGGCGAACATACTGGACAAGGCAGTTACACTCATGGAATTAATTCTTTATTGCATGATTTAGAATTTATGAACACATACATCAAATCATACAACGATTCACATGATACTGATGAAAGACGTGATCTGAAAGGACAACTGTCGTCATACAGTTTGGGTAGCACGTTTGAGACACAAACATTAGAAATGTTTGATAAAATAATCTGTTCCGTAGATGTATTTCTTTCAAAAATATGATCATACCTTATTAGTATGAAAATAATTTGTTGGATATGAGTGATTTTAACTCAAATCGGATTTTTACAATTTTATTTTCACTAATATTGTCATTATTAATTGCAAGTCAAATCACTGCAATAGTTTCGGTATATGAAAATATATTAAAACTAATTATTGATGACTATTCAGAAGAGTTATTAAAATCACTCATTTTTAATCTTGGAAAAAATATCTTTTTTACATTAATTTTTGCCCTGTTGATTTTTGTTGGAATTAAAAAATTTCTAAAATTCAAACAAAAAGAATTCGGAACTGTGGATGAATTCAAACAAATCTTTCGTGTTATGATTACCAAGAAGCGTCTTTTCTTCTCATTTCTTCTAGCATCTATTATGCTTTGTTTAGGAATTGCATCTTCTTATTATGCGACTGATATTTTGTCCACATTAATTAATGAAGGCGGACTTTCAAACCCCATTTCGAATGAACAGAAAAAGTTGTTAACTGATTTAGCATTAGAACTTAGTTTTGGAGTCATTTTCATAATATGGGGCACATCTACAATTATTCGGATTTTTCAAACTGCATCTTCTTCTCTTCACGATAGCAAGATATCTGCAATAACTACAACCATTACTACAAAATACAGTGAGAAAAAAATCTCAAAACCATCTAGAATAAAAAATCAATTAATTCAAAATCCGATATGGAAAATTTTTCTATATGTCATAATTGTGCCGTGTATTTTTTTACTTTTAATTTTTTACAGTTCAGATATTCTTAAATCAATTAATTCCAATTTCGAAACACCCATACTGCCTTTTGGACCATATGTTATCTATTTGATGATGATTTTCATTTCGATAGTTAATAACAGATATGTAAGCACATATAAAAAAACCAATGTTTCAAAACATTTTGAAATTTTAGGTTCAAAATACATAATTAAAGAAAATCGTATATTGGAAAAAATTTATCTTGTGACATTTATTCTCATGATTATTTCAGTAATCATCTTTGTAGCATACATTGTGATAAATCCTCAAAGCGATGACATAAATGCAGAACAATTGGATCCTATTGCTGTATTCTTTTTTTCATTATTCTTTGGGTTTATGCTCATGTTTACAATCACATCTGTAAAAATAAAAGTGGATCGTGATAAAGATGATTTTTTACTATGGATATCTGGGGGGTTTTTCGAAGAAGGATTAAAAAATAAAGATAAAATTAAAGAGTATTTGGATTATGGTTTACAATCATACAATACTTTTTTTAAAATACATCACAAGCAAAAAATTATTGATATTCAACATATCATTATTGAGATTGTTTCTAAAAAAGAATCAGAAAAAATACAAATTATTCAAAAACTAATAGCGTCATTTAAATCCAATAACAATTATGATGCACTGAATGAAATATGCAAACTAATGGGCGTGAAATCACATAATATCATTACATCTAACAAATTTGTTTTAAAAATAAAAGATTGGGGAACTTTCATCATCTCGGTTTTGATATTAACATTAACAATTATGTGGTATTGGAAAGAAGGATTATTTTCTTAAGCATTACGACAAAGCGTCATAAAATCACGAGTAAAGTGGGGGGATACTGTTTTTATCGACAAACAGTAAAAAGGGAACGCCCCCTCTTTGTGAGTAAAATTGTGCTAGGAACTAGGTAAATTTTGAGAGTCTGTTTAGTTTAAAATTATCTTGAGTAAATTAATCAGCGAAAATTCTCTAATTCTATGGTGATCTTTTCAATTAGTTTTTCTAGTGGAGGTATGAGAAAATTAATGCTTTCTCTACTGATGATGTTTTCATAAATGCTAACACGATGTGTTTTGGTTATTTGAATAAACGCAAACAGACTATACAACGTATCTGAATCAATCACATCATTAGATAATTCAATAACATGCTCGATGCTTTGAATTGGTTCCTCGATTGGATAATTAAGATAGGAGACATACGAATCTTGGTCATGTTCTGGATAGATATATTGTTCTCCTCCTTCTGGAATGGCTTGTCTAATCTGTTTTATACCATTAAGTACATTAAATAATTCAAGAATAATCTTGCGGTATGCAAAGTTTTTACGATTATTTGTAAACAAAGATTGTTGTTCTATTGTCTCCAGTAGTTTTTTATCTAGATCCAATTGGGATTTTTCCATATTTTGAATCTCTATAACTAATTCAGAAATTTCACCTTGTTGAGATTTCATTTGTTTTTTGTATTTTTTATCAAACAATAACACTACTCCTGAAATAAATCCTGCAATACCTACTTCAATTACGACTGCGGCCCAGTTCATGAAATCGTTTTCTGTTTTGTAATCTATTTGATAGATGCCAGAAATAACCAAAATTACACCTACGATTAACATTGATGTGGCAACAACTAGAATTACAAACATATATGCAGACAGAAATTTTTCTTTGCTCATAATTAATCCTCACCTAGTTTTTTTGGTAAGAATTGTATTATTTGTTTTTCTTTTTTGTATTATTGTAATATCGCTTTGCTACAAATACAAAAAACCCAATAATGTATAATGTAACACTGGATATGGTTAAAACTTCAAACCAAGTAAGGTCAGGAGGAATAAAATCAGTCATTGCTACAATACTTGACAAAATCAAAATAGAAACAGCAGCAAAATATGTCACATGCAAAACGAATGTATCAGATCTTATCCACAATGCATGACCAATCATTAGTAATATTGGCATTCCAGTTAAGACAAGATATGGAATAATTTTCTGTTGATAATTTTCAGCGTTTGCTATCTCAACATCAAATTGAAAAATCGTTGAATCTTCAAATTTTGGATTTATGTCTGGGACTAATTCTCGTATTTTCTCAAAACTGGTTTCATGTGGAGTTATCATTAGACTCCAACTAGGGTTTTGTGAAAAATCTCCTACCTTGTAAATATTAATATCACTACTAGCATCATCCCACTTGTCATAACATAATTTTACATCTTTATCAAATTCTAAAAATAATGGAAATTCGTATGTTTGATATGGCCACAGATTTGGAGAATCAAAAATAGGCGTAATTCTTCTTTCATGAATATGTTGATTTACTTCAGTTTCAAAATACCCTTTATCGTTTTTTTCAATCACATGAATAATCTGTGCTCCCAAGTAAGGATATCTTCTATGAATAACTTGAAAAGATTCTGTTTGTTTATCTTCATCCTCTGCATCAAAATCAATAATAGCATACACTTGTTTGTTTAACACGTCAAATTCTTGCAATCCTACAGTATAATGAAAATTGAGTTCTCGAATTCCATCTTCATTTAGACAAATTTTACCTAACGATGTAGAAACTGCATGTGCATTTAACGGTACCCAGATAACTAGCACAAATATGAATATCATAAGATATTTTTTCAATGATTTTTTTGGTACAGTGCTCTATTTCAAAATTTGTGTCTCTAAAATTTCATATATTGAACAAATAAACAAAGATTCTGGAAAAAGAAGAAATAATCAAAAATATGGTGCCTATAATTCGGGAAATGTTTGAAAACAAAGAATCCTTTGTTAATCTACTAAATCTGGCATTGAGATTAAACATCTCAAAGAGGATATCCTATGACAAAATAATTGAAACTATGATCAATGACAATATGGAAAAAGAATTTTGCCAAAAATTAATGAATGCAGAAAGTTTTGAAGGAATTGTAAAACGATATTCCATTTGGAAAGCAACTGATTTTTTTTCAAAAGAAGAATTATTATTAATTGCAGACATATTGAGTGAAAAAGAGAAAAAATGGAAATATGATTCTAAAAACATTGATTCATTAAGTTTACAAATTACACAAAATACAAAACCTGAAGATTTTGCTGAAATTTTACCAAAACTGATTTTAGAGCACAAAATAGATCCATTGTCTCAAAAAGGAAAATGGGTTGTAGGTGCGTTGGGAATTACAAAATCTGTAACAACTAGAAAACAAACTGATGCTGATGATTTGATAAGTCTTTTGTTAAAATACTTGAATATTAATTCTGTTGAAAAGTTTATTGAAAAATCTATTTTCCTACCAAAGAATAACAATTATGATAGAACTGAGCCTATAACATATCTAAAATATCTACAACTAATTCTAACATATGGTGAAGATGACGATATCCTTTCAATTTTGAATCAACTAATTGATGAATCCATAATCAATATACATAATGACGAAGTGTTTTGGAATTACACCATAACCCCATGCGGGATATTTGAAGATTCAGTGTATGATCCTGTTGAAAGAATGACTGAAATTATTTTAAAAGAATATCCTGAAAATGAGTTAGAAACAGAACTACAAATACAGAATTATTTAACTGGAACAGTAAAATCAAGATTGATTGAAAAATGTGTTAAAGAAAGACCTGATGACATTCTTTCAAATCTTTTTGGAATGCCTCACCTGAGAAAAATCGCAATTAATTTGGGATTAAAATCCGTAGACTCGGTAAATAATAAAGAGAATCTTATTCGATACATCCTTCTCAGATTAGGATTTTCAGTTCCTAGAAAATTAGAAGGGATTGAAAGTTTTACCTCTATGTTACTAGGATACCAAACTCAAATAAAAAATTCAGGTGTTGAAGAAATGAGAGGGATAATCAATACGATATACGTTGAATCTGAAAAAATACTGAAAGATATGGTTTATTTTTACTCTCTTGCTCTTTGGCCAGATATCAACAATGACTATGAAGCAGAAGATCAAAACAAGGAAATAAACAAAGTGTTACGAAAAGCAAAAATCGCATCAAAAAATATTGATCGTCATACATTTGGTGAGTTAGTCCTGCTATTGGAAAAAATTAACGTAACAAGCCAAAAAGAGGATTTTCAGAAAAAAATACGGTCTACTTTTAAACGAGATAAAATCTTACCCAAAAACATACTTGAGTTATTGAAGAAAATTAATCTTAACAGAACTCGGTTTGCACATGATGCTGAAACCCGAATTTTAGATACAACATTTAATCATGAAGAAATTATTGATAAACTAATTGATGTTGCACAAGAATTAAAAGATAAACAGGTATATCCAACACAAATTCAAGTTAGGAAAGAAATCACTAATGAATTTGGCGTAACATTTTTGGAAGCTATAGACTATGGTGGGAAGAATTGGACAATAATTACAGATGAAATGTTTCTAAATACAAATAGAAATTATCTTATGTTTTCAGATACTAAAGATACTGCGATTAATCCATTTATTGTTAGTAAATTTTGGTAATATTACTTATCGTGAAAAATATCCTGAATTAGCAGATTTAAAAACTGAAATAATTGACAATGAACAAAGAAGGAAAATTATGAAATTTAAAAACTTCTAAACTGTCAACAATATTGTTTCATTATAGTAAATGCATTTCAGAAAATGATTTTGTAATAATTGCTTCTATTTCTTTTTCCAAATATCTTTTTGGTGATTTCTGGGCTCTATTAAATAATATTTTCAATCCCCTCATTTGACTAAATTTTTTTGCAGGATATTTTTTAATTAGCCGTTTAAATTCTTCAGAATCTATTTCATAATTGTGGTTTTGCTGTAAATAATTTGCAATATTCATCCACATTAGGGGATAGTCAATTTGATCTGAAGGTGCACCAAATTTCTCACATAAATCTCTGTAAATTTTAAAAACTTTGTTTTGACGAGAGCCTATTTTTGAAATTACTGAATACAGATAGTATTCTCGATTTATCGTCTTGTCGTGATTTCGTATAATGTAGTATAGCAACATTGCTTGCCTTACCTGTGCAAGCTCCTTTGAGAGTCCCATTCCACAGCGAATGCAATGCGACTTGTCGCTACTGTTTTGCTGCTTGCAGTCAGGGCAGACTTTGGAAAACAAGATTGAATTTTGTTCATCGTCTTTTTTAAGACCATGAAGCTTCAAAACAGCATCTTGCTGGTCTGAGCTTGCAAGGTGTTCATAGTGGGATAGCATGTCCGAGTCCTTTGACCAGTTGCCGTAAATTTTAGCAATATTTCCTAGCTTTTTGCTATACTCGGTCAACGCCGTGTGTCTAAACAGATATGGCCATACACGTTTTGTAATTCCAGCTTTTTCCCTTGCCTTTTTTATGAGATGATCAAGTGCCCAGTATCTCATGACTTCGCTTTCATTGTCATGATACAGTAGAAAGGCCAAAGGATTACCATCTTTTGGATGCTCATTTAACCACTCCCTGAGCGGATTGTATGATGCAACAAGTGTTAGTGACTTTGGACCAGTTTTGCCAGTAGTGTGAATTTGCACAAAGTCTTTATGAAATTCAATTCCTCCCATCCTGATGTTAAGAAGCTCACCCGGACGGTATGCTCCTTCAAGTAGAACAAATACGAGTGCAATGTTTCTTTTTACATATTTTCCTCCAATCTTTTTTATGGCCTGAATTAACTGCAGTATTTCTTCATCAGTGAGAAGATCCCGCGGTTGTATTTTTTCAAATTTATCACGAAATGACCCAGGGGTTATCCATGCAACGTTGGGATCATACTCTTGGTTTTTTGATTTGACAACAATTTCATTGTGTACTGCAAAGTGATAGAACCTTTTGAGGGCAGTAAGGGTATCTTTTTTGACGGAATTTTCATAAGACGAGTCTGCTATCATCATGTGCACTTTTTCAATCTCTTCTTTGGACCAGTCTTTGATTTCTTTGTCATCTTTGAGCTGAAGTATTCTGATTACAGAGCCCGAATAGTTTTCAATTCTTCCATAAGACATGTTATCAAGCCTCAATCGGTCCAGGAATCTCCAGGCAACAGCTGTGTTTTCCTTTGAGAATCTTTTTTGAATTCTCATCTTTGCAAGCTCCGCCCTTCTCTTTGAGTTGTGCCAATCTATGCCACCTGCTTTTTCTTTCACACAAATACGATGTTGGGTTGGATTTAAGGGGGGAAAATTTTGTTCATTGCGCCTACGACTCATAATATAAGGCGCCGGGAGGGAGATTTGAACTCCCGTTCCCTTGCGAGAACGCGCTTTATGGTTAAACAATTTCCAGGCGCGCGCCCTACCAGGCTAGGCGACCCCGGCACAAGTCTTACGACAAAAGTCTTCGGTAAAATGTGATTATAAATTATGTTACTTTGATTGGAAATCTACTTCCAAATTGTAACTGTAGTTGATTTTTCTACTGAATTTCCTTTCTCATCTGTCCCTTTTGCAGATATTTTATACAGACCCTCCAATGCAACATTGCCATCATTTCTTATCTGATCCCAGAATAATACAATTTCGTCACCAGGTTCAAGATTAGAAATTACTGGTGCGCCAACAGGTGTGTACATCAATATTCCAGATAGTCCAGTAATTCTAAGGCCATAAGATGTATCAGAGAAAGTCAAAGGAGTTGTGCCAGAATTCACTACTCGAATTTTAATTGCTTCACCTTTTTTAAAATCAAATTTTTCAGTAACTAATGAGATTGATGGACCATCAACAAATACTAATTGACTGGTGTTTTTCACATCCATCAAGTAAACGCCGTATGCAAATCCAGAAACTACTCCAATCACAATAAAAATTACCAGGCTTTTTGCTAACATGTCTTCAGAATGATTTTAAATTAATCCTTTGAATGAGTCGGTTTTGTTCTCCATTTTTTAGGATATGTATTTGGAGCCATGATGATTCTCTTTGTTTCAAATGCATATCCCTTTGTTGCATCACGAATCTCTTCTTCAGACATTGTAGATTCAGCCAAAGCAACTGCCTCACCTTTTTGCGTGTAAATCCCAACAAGATCCCCCTTTTTTAGATTAGGAGAAATTTTCAAAACACCTGGAATTGCAAGTTGTGCGCCATGGCACATTGCGTCTACTGCAGAATCACGAATTACTACTGATTTTAGTTCACTTAGTGCATACTCTACTGGTTTTATCATTTGCATTAATCTTGTTTCATCTTTGTTTTCTTCCCATAGTGCAAATGCATTTGCTAGTTCATGAAGAGTTACTAGGCCGTCAGTTTCATAAAATTGGTCGACTCTGGTTCTTCGAAGCTCAATCATCGTAGCTCCAGGTCCAAGAATTTCTCCTATATCATAGTATAATTTTCTAATATAGGTTCCAGCTTCGCACAAGACTCGAGTCAAGAGCAGTCTTTCCTTTTGCTCTATTAATTCAAATTCATAGATAGTTCTCGTTCTTGTTTGTCTCACAACTGCAGAACGTTGTGGGGGTTTTTGAAAAATTTCCCCTTTAAACAAATTAATAATTTCTGAAAGTTTTTCTTTTGAAGGAAGAGAATGCACTCGTCCTAATGCAACATACTCTTTAGGACCCAAAAGTAAAACTCCCAGTGCTTTTGTTGCCTCGCCTAATCCTAATGGCAATACTCCTGATACTTGAGGATCAAGTGTTCCACTGTGACCAATCTTGGGAAGTTTCAAAATTCGTTTTGCCCAAGCCACAGTCTCATGACTTGTAGGACCAGGAGGTTTGTCTAGCAAAATAACACCATAGTTTAGCAATTGTTCGAGTGTTCTTTTGTCATAAGGCGTTCCATATGCATCGTCAGTTATATCCTGATCAATTTCAATTAGATTTTCAAGTTGTTTGAGTGTCATAGTAATTTTCTCACAGTTTCTTTTGCAACATCAATTACTTGCTGAGCTGTTAGATGATCAGTGTTTATTATTAAATCAAAGACAGATTTATCTTCACCAAAATCAAAATCATAAAGTTTTTTATACAATGCTTTATTCTTGTCAAATCTTTCTCTTGTGATTTCATATGCCTCTTGAGGACTCATGTTATCCCTTGTTTGCATTCTTTTTGTGCTGCTTTCATGGGAACCTTCTAACCAAATTTTAATTCCATCTGTAACTAACCATGGTAAAGTGTAACTAGTAATTACCACTCCGCCCTTCTTGAAGAGCAGTGTTAATTTTTCATCTAATGCTCTGTCATACTTTGAATCTTGTTCTCGTTTATTTAGAAATCTCATTCCCTCTTCAGTATCCCACCAATCATCACCATCAGAATCAAATCCTTCATCCATTGCCATCTCTTTTAGCACATCACCGCCACTAAGATATTCTAGTTGAAACTCTTCAGCCAATCCTTTGGCAACAGTTGTTTTACCTACTGCGGGAGGACCAGAAATTACTATAGATTTTGTCAACTGAGATCCATTGAGGTTTTAGTCAGTTTCATAACAATGCCACTAAACGCAATAGATGAAAGGAAGTACCATGCCCAGAGATACAGTGAATTTTCATGCCCATAGCAAGGATCACCTTCTATTGCCGCATGTTCTGCAGTACATGTTAGTTGGAAGAAATCTCCGGGGATTACATTTAGAGGAATTGGAGATAATGCCACAGTGTAAGAAAACAATTGAGGCAATACAAAATAAAATATCAAAATTAAAGGTACGAAAGTAATCATCATTGGTCGCATGTTCATCTGCATCATCTCCATTGACATTTTGTTCATATATGCAGACTTTTTTCCAAGTTCGGCAATTTTGGCTTGGTCTTTTGCTCTCATTGCAGCCATTCTTTCTTTTTGCCATCCACGTGTTTCCTTCATTATTCGTTTGAGTTTTGTTTGATCAACCATCTTCTTTCTAACAGCAGAGTTGAAGAGATTCAGTAAAATCCCAAATCCAGATACTGCAAACATTGAAAGAATCAATCCTTTGATAATTGGATCATCACTGCCTAAGGCCTGTCTGCTTTCACCGCCAAAGATATCAAATTGCAGATGTATCGAATCAAGAAATAGTAGAATAAAGTTAAAGTCCATTTTTTACAGTCCTATTGCATTAATTATTTTGTCTATAGCTTCATCAATCTTTCCTTCTCTATTAAGAATATGTTTTACAGGCGAGCCTGTGAGCACAGTACAGGCAGATATCATTGCTGATTGGATGTCAAGTTCTTTATTGATATTTGGCAGAGTAATTTTGTCTCGATTTCGTGTTTCATCTTTCATTCGCCTATTGTAGATTTCTTCAGGTTTTGCTGAAACTGAAACAAAGTTAGTTGGTTTGATAATTTTTAAGACATGTTCTGGTAATCCAGGATAGTAGCCTTCTGGTGAATTGATAAACGCATGAGTGTCTACAATAACCACTTGTTCATTATATGCAGCAATTTTTTCAGCGGCAATTTTTTGAAGTTGTTGTTGCTTCTCTACAGGTAAATGTCTAAGCTCATCTCTGTCTTTGAGACCATTTTCTTTGGCAACTTCAAACATCAACGTTCCAAAACTTACTACATGTACAGTTTTATCATGATCTTTTAGAATTTGAACCATTTTAGAAAGAATTGTCGTTTTCCCCACACCGGGAATTCCTACTAGAATTATCCTCCTATTTCCTTCCAAGTAAAGCACCCAAACGCGGCATAACGACTTCTACTTGTTCTTTTACTAACTGTGTGTAATAGTTGATGAGAATATCCACCATAAGTAAAATTCCAATACCAGATCCAAATACACCAAGAACATCAGATACGCCGGCTAGCAGACCTAAAATCATTGAGCCAATAATAGTAACTGATGGAATGTACTTGTTTAGTAACGCTTCAACGGGGGCATTCGATCTTCTAAATCCAGGAATTTGCACATCAGCATCAAGTAAGTTCTTAGCTGCACTCTTGGGGGATAATCCTCCCAGCTCTACCCACAATCTACCAAATACAACTACAATTCCAACCATAAACAAAATGTAACCGACTGCACGCATTGGATCCAATGCTGCCACATCCAATCCTCTTGGAGGAGTAATGTAGTAAATAATTCCACCAACGGGTGTAGATGGACTTGTAGGATCAAATTGTGCAATAAAGTTCATGAAGAAATTATTATTTCGCGGGTTCATGTTCGCCCACAGCATTTGGAAAATGAAAACAGCGTTTGCAGTAAGGGCAGATGCCAAAATTACTGGAATGTTAGAAACATACATCAATTTGATAGGATATACTGCAGAGAAACCTCTGTATTTTGTAGAGACGATTGGAATTTCAATTTTCATTCCCTGTGTGAATACCAGAATTAACAATATTCCTGCAGTAAGAAACACACCAAAGATGCTAGGAAGCTGGTTTTGACGGAAGAATACATTAGACAGATCCCCATCAAGTATTGACTGACCGAGATACGGAATAATACCAATTGTTCCTCCATCTCCTGCAGGTAGCGGGCTAAACATACTCCATAGAATTTGTTGAGCAACACCTGCCATAATGAAAAGACTGATTCCGCTGCCAAGTCCCCAGCCTTTCTGAATTAATTCGTCTAAGAACATAATGATAATTGACGCTGCCATCAGCTGTCCAATCATAACATACAAAAAGTAAGGCTCTGTAACGCCAGGCCCATATACTGCGATAGCATATACAATAGATTCTGCAACAATTACAATGTATGTAACAATTTTAGTTGCAGTCTGAAATATTCCTCGCTCTTCAGGTTTTTTGAAATCAAATTTGAGAATATCTGAACCTCTCAGCAACTGCATTAAGAGTCCAGCAGTTACAATCGGCCCAATTCCTAATTCAACAAGAGTTCCTTGTTGTGATGCAAAAATTACTCTAGCAAATGCTAAAAAGTCAAACTGAGGTGCTGTTGCTCCAAATAATGGAGTTTGACCCATTATCATGTAAATTAGTAATGCTACTCCACACCACAACAATCGAGTTGGAAGTGGAATTTTCTTTTTTGGTTTTGGTACTTGAGGAAGATACGGTTCTGCTTTGAAAACAACCTTTCGAATAATTGTGGTAATACTACCCTCAGCCATTATTAGATAGCACCTCTCCCCCAACAGCTTTTAACTTTTCTTCTGCAGTTGCAGTGAATTGTTTTACTTTGACGGAATATGCATTAGTTAATTTTCCGCCACCAAGGAGTTTTTCGTATCCTGCGCTTTCAAGGTCTACGATTTTCTTTCCTCCTTCTTCTTTACCGAACTTTAGGAACAAGTCATCAAGATCTCTGACGCTAGTCCATGTTTTGGCAATATTTGGGTGAGGTGTTTTAGGGGAATCATGACCATAGTGATCTGGATCATATTTTAAAGTAGAACTCCAATGATGTTTCATCATACCAGTAACTCCAAGACCACCTTTGTGACCACTTGCTCGATGTTGACCTACTTGTCCCCATCCCATGTGTCGTCCACCTCTAAGTCGTCTTGTTTTTCTTAGTCTTGTTGCCATATCAAATCATTCTCCTTACAATAGCGTCAAGTTCTTTGTTTTGTCCAAGAATGCCTTTATTTCCATAAAGTCTCTTTGTACTTCTTTTGAATCCAAGTCTCGGAGGCGCTAAAGCAAACCAAGGTTTTAGAGGTTTTAGTTTAGATAGAGTAGCTTTTCCTTCTGCTAATGCAGTTCCTAATTCATCAGAATTTGCAAATCCTAGTTCTTTAAGATCTTCAGCAGTAATTTTTTGATAACCGCCTTTTCTTGCTTTTTTATCAATCAATTCTTTTGCCAATGATGCATCAAGTTCAACCCAAGAAACATAGTGTTGAACTTTTCTTAGCATTCCCAAAGTATTTTCTTTGGCAGGAAGAATTGTGGCACGGTATTTTTTATCTAATTTTAACAAAGTCATAGTATGAGTTGCCCAATAAGGACAGTCAGCTTGACCTTTAATTCTAACAACAAGATAAGCGTGTGCCATTTTCTATCAACCTTGACTAAACGTCTGTCTCAGACAGTCCAAAATTGCTTTAGAAGTTGAATTCATTGTAGGAGTAGAACCCTTTGCAGTAGTCCATGCGTCTTTGAGACCTGCCAATTCCAACAATCGTTTAATTTTACCACCTGCAACAAGACCTAATCCACGAGGTGCAGGAATAATTTCAATTGTAACACTTCCACCTTTTCCTTTTACTTTGAATGGAACAGAATGCTTTTGCTCACATTTACATTCCCAACTGCCACATCCCATTTTAATTGGACTAACATTAAGGAAAGCCTGGCTAGTTGCTTTTTCAATTGCAATTCTCATCTGTTTGGATTTTCCTTGACCGATTCCCAAGTAACCGTTTTCATTTCCAGTTGCAACTATTGCTTTGAATCTAGTTGATTGTCCGTTTGAAGTCATCTTTTGAATAATACCAACATCTACAACTTCGCTTTTCAAGTCAGGCAATAGTTTCTTAATAATTCCAGATTCTTGAATTCTTAATCCGGATTCAATAATTTCTTCTAGGGAAGTAATTTCTCCAGATGCTACTTTTTGGCCTAAGATAGTTTTTGGAACCCAAACTTCTTCTTCCGGTTCTCTTCTTGGTCTTCTAGGACGATCACTGCCTGTTTTAGATCCACCTGATGGACCTCTTCCATAAACTGGTGCACCTCGTCCTCTTTGACCTTGTCCACCTTTTGATTGTGCAGTTTGGCTCATGTCTATTTGACCTCACTGTCAATGGCAGACTTTATTTTTGAAACTTCATTTTTTACTGTAAGATGCTCACCGTTGATTCTCTCTTCTGGTGGAAATGTTTCAGCATTAGCTGGTACTGCAACTCCTGCGTCAATCACTCCTTTGAGGGCTGCTGCCATTCGTTGGGTATATTTTCTAGTTCCAGTGTAAAGAATTGCATCCTTTGCGCCTTCACTTAGTGCTTTCTTACCTGCAAGATATCCAGTAAGATATGCTGCAGGTACACTTTTTCTAGAGCCCTTCCATCCTTTTTCAAGGAGATATCTAGAGTGGGCAGAAGCAAGAACTTTGTCTCCCGTCATTCCAGGCTTCAGAATTTGAACTTGAGTATTTTCATTAGTAATATTTACAGTGATAAAATCGCGTTTACCCATCAACATGGTACCACGTTTTTTATAATTGGTCTTTTGTTCCCTTAATCTTCGCAATATTGTCGAATAGGCCATCTATAGAAACCGAGTTTGAATCTGCTCTTATATACGTTAAGCGCGAATTAGCGCAGCTAACAAAGCCTTCTGAGTATGAAGACGATTTTCTGCCTCATCCCAAACAACAGATTGAGTACCATCAATTACTGATGATGTAACTTCTTGTTCTCGTTTTGCCGGAAGACAATGCAAAAAGATCGCATCGTTCTTAGCAGTTTTCATCAGTTTGGAATTGACTTGGTATTTTGGAAGAAATTTTTTGATTCGTTTAGGATCACTGTTGTGAATTGATGAATGTGTATCAGTAACTACCACATCTGCATTTTTTGTTGCAACTAAGGGATCAGAAGTTAATTCAATGGTTGTGGATTTTTTTGATTTTTTTACAACATCCTTGTCAGGTGCAAATTCTTTCGGAGTTGCAATTGACATTTCTATACCAGATAATGCAGCACCATAAATCATAGAGTTACATACATTATTTCCATCCCCAATCCATGCAATCTTTAATCCTTTGAGTTTTTTCTTTTTTTCTTTAATCGTCATAAAGTCTGCCAAAATTTGACAAGGATGAAAAGAGTCAGATAGTCCATTAATTACAGGTACGCTAGAATGCTCAGATAAATTTTCTAGCAAATCATGAGAATAAACACGTGCCATTATACAATCAGTATACCTTGAAAGAGTTTTTGCAGTATCCTCAACTGATTCACCACGAGATAATTGCATGTCATTTGATGACAAATTAATTGCATGCCCGCCTAGCTGAAACATTCCTGTTTCAAAACTTACTCGTGTTCTAGTAGATGGTTTTTGGAAGATCATTGCCAAAGTTTTATTTTTCAAAACAGGTTTGTTTGATCCCTTTTTGAGTTCCTTCTTTAGTTTGATAGAATCATCAATTAATCCTAAAAATTCCTTTGGGGTTAATTCCGCTAAAGTGAGTAAATTTTTTGTTTTGAGTTTCATTTCTTAAAGAATCCAAACATACCTCGTTTCTTTTTAGGTTTTTCTTCTTTATCATGTTTTTGTGTATCTTCTGTTTCATTTTGTTCTTCATCTTGTTCAACTTCAGAGTCACCAGGTGTAGGCTTGCCATTTTTAATCCACTGACGAATTTTATTTCCTAATTTGAAAGCTTCATCATCGTTTTCAGGCGGTGCGATATCAAACAGATCTGAATAAGTTGTAATATCATCATCTTTAATTCCGTCAAACGGATCATCAGAAGAAATTTTCTTTTCTGGTGTTGGTTCTGGTGTTGGTTCTGGTGTTGGTTCTGGTGTTGGTTCTGGTGTTGGTTCTGGTGTTGGTTCTGGTGTTGGTTCTGGTGTTGGTTCTGGTGTTGGTTCTGGTGTTGGTTCTGGTGTTGGTTCTG
>NZ_JAILWC010000005.1 GCF_025699125.1 Nitrosopumilus sp.
AAGAAAGAAAACAAAAACTAGAAGAAAAACAAGAAGAACAAAAACAAAAAGCTGAAGAAAGAAAACAAAAACTAGAAGAAAAACAAGAAGAACAAAAACAAAAAGCTGAAGAAAGAAAACAAAAACTAGAAGAAAAACAAGAAGAACAAAAACAAAAAGCTGAAGAAAGAAAACAAAAACTCGAAGAAAAGAAAATTAAATTAGATTCTAATAGAAAAAAACTTGAAGAAAAATTATCTGAAAAGATAAACAAATATGAAGAAAAATTGAGGGAAATTAAAGAAAAACATCTCAACCGATTTAATTCTGATTTTTCAGATAATACAGAAAAATTTTCAACTACATTAAATCTGGACAATGAAATAAATAAAAAATCAGAAGAAATCCGTAAAAAACTTGAGGAAAAACAAGAAAAATTAGATTTTAGAACGCAAAGAATTCTTGAGAAAATTAATGATGGTGATTATTTAGGTGATAAGATTGGCTCATCTACCAAAATTGAAACTTATGAGCTTGTTTTTGATTCTGTTACTGCAACAGGAATTCATAACAATACACAATCATCATTTCTTGAAGGTAATATGATCTTCAAGATGTTTGATAAGAGTAAATCAAATCTAAAATTAGAATTACAAGAATGTCACATTTTTGTGGATAACGTTCCTTACAATTGTGGTTTTGGTAAAGCTAGAACCATTACTTCTGGAGATTCTGGCGTTAAAGATTCATTAGTTATTCTTGCATTCTTGGAAGACGCTATTATTGAAGAAGTTCATTCCACCCTCAAAATTTCATTAAGTGCTGATTCCCCTATAGGTGATATTGATAATTCATCACAAGTTTCGATTTTAGGACCTCAAAGTAAAATTTCTGGCATGTGGTTTTTAGATGGAACTGGAACTTTAACTAGAACTGTTTTAACAATTGATGATTCAACGGATGATGAAATTACTGTTGAATTAAATGAATCTATTGGTATTAGCGGGAATTAACAATGCTTAGGAAAAATTTATTTTTTTCACTTGGTTTTATTTTCTCAATTCTATTAATTTCCTGTCCTTCACTCTCTTTTGGTGAAAAGGGCACTGTATCCGTTGAATCATTTGATGTCCATTATGATATTGAAAATGGGATTCTTGAATCAATTTTCTTAGATCCTGATTTTATAGAATTACTCATAACAATGAATACATCATCGGATGGTACTTTTGAAATTACAATTCCCAGAAATCTTTTAGATGCAAAATTTGATGCATCTGATGATGTTTTTTTCATTTTAGTTGATGGATTTGAAACTGATTATGTAGAAATAAACTCTGATTCAGACTCTAGAACACTTGTAATTCCATTTTTTTCTGGTGACTCTGTAATTGATATTATTGGAACAAATGCACTTAATCCGTTTTCAACAGAACCTGAAATCCCATCATGGATTAAGAATAATGCAGGATGGTGGGCTGGTGGACAAATCGATGATACTGCCTTTATTCAAGGAATTCAATATTTGATTACTGAGGGAATAATGACTATTCCTCAAACTGAATCTGTAGCATCATCTGGAAATGAAATCCCATCATGGATTAAGAATAATGCAGGATGGTGGGCTGGTGGACAAATCGATGATACTGCCTTTATTCAAGGAATTCAATATTTGATTACCAATGGTATTTTAGATGTCTAACTAGGGTTCAATCCAATAAATTATGCATGGATTTCAAATCTTTCTTAAACGGTTCCAAAATTTCTGGAATTTCTACCTTGATTGAATCTTTTAATGATAGACTCTGAGACTTTTTCTCATTCCATACTTTTGAATTAAAATCAGTAATTTCTTTAGTAATACTACTTTGCTCTTCAAGGTTTTCTGCTTCAATTTGCTTTTGCTTATGAATACTTTCTTTTGAATACAAAGTTTTCCACAAATATTCTGTGATAAATGGAGTTATTGGTGCTAATAATTTCAAAATGGTTGACAATGTTTTATGTAAAGTAAAAATTGCTCCATCTCTTTCTTCATCAGAGAACCCTATTCCATATGCTCTTGCTTTGACCATTTCAATATAATGTGCTGCAAACAAATTCCATGTAAATTCTCTAATAGCAATTGCTGGAATGAAAAAATTATATTCTTCATATCCTTTCTTACATTCTTTAACTAGATTGTCTAATTCTGATAAAATCCATTTGTCTGACGCAGTAGTTTTTCCGGATTCAATAACTGGGAAACTGGACAAAAATCTTGAGACATTCCACAATTTACTAAGAAATTTTTTAGTGGATTCTATTTTTTGTTCATTACATCTAAAATCATACCCATGATTGATTTCACTTGCACTCCAAAATCTGAAAGTGTCAGCACCCAGTTTTTCAATTACAGGCAAAGGATCAATTGCATTTCCTTTACTCTTACTCATCTTCATTCCCTTTTCATCAAGACCATATCCCATTACCCAAGCTTCGTTCCATGGTTTCTTCCCTGTAAGCTGCTCACACCTAAGTAGCGTATAGTATAACCATGTTCTGACAATATCTTTAGCTTGAGGTCTTATTGATGTAGGATACACCTTGTTGAAAAATCCCTCATCCCTATTGTATTTGCTAATGAATAGTGGTGATACACTAGAATCCATCCATGTATCAAATGTGCGCTCCTCTCCAACAAATTCAGTTGAATCGCATTTGAGGCAATTATTAATTGGGCATTCTTCACTCCATGGTTTATAATATTTCCCAGGCTCAGGAACATGTGGTTCTGAGCATTTTTTGCAGTACCATATTGGAATTTCAGTACCATAATACCGTCTTCTAGATATTGGCCAGTCAATATTGATGGATTCTAGCCAATTCATCAGAATTTGCTTATGCATTGGTGGATAAAATTCAATTTCCTGTCCCAACGCTTTTATTTTTTCAACTGATTCTTTTTGTTTAAGATAATACTCTTCCATTGGGATAATTTCAATTGGTGTTTTGCTTCTCTCTGAAACGGGTGTTCTGTGACTAATCTCTTCTATTTTTTCTAAAAATCCTCTAGATTCTAAGTCTTCTATGATTTTTGTTCTAGCTTGCTTTGGTTTCAGTCCAGTATATTCTCCTGCAACCTCAGTCATTTTTCCATCTAATCCAATTGCCACGATCTCCTCTAACTCTAGTTCTCTAAACAATGCAACATCATTTTGATCACCATAACTACATACCATTACAGCACCAGAACCAAATTCTTGCTGAGCAGAATGATGTGTTCGTAGTTCAACTTCGGCATTCGTAATTGGAACAATTACTTTTTTTCCTATGTGTTTAGTGTATCTTTCATCTTCAGGATTTACAATGATTGTTCTACATGCACAGAGTAATTCTGGTCTTGTACTTGCAATGATTATTTCTTGGTCTGTATCTTTAATTTTAAATTTCATGTAAACTAATTTTGTAGATAAATCCTCGTATGTGATTTCTGCGTCTGCAATCGTTGTTCCAGATACCCAATCATAATTATTCGGTCTGTTTGCAAGATATACTTGTCCTTTTTTCCACAAGTTGATGAATGTTGATTGTGTTAGTGTTCTGTATTCTTCTGAATCTGTTCGGTAATAATTTGCAAAATCTCCACTAATCCCCAAACTTTTCATAATCAGAATCATTTCAGCTTCTAAATCATCTAACGCATCTCTGCACAAATTCAGAAATTCTCCTCTGTCAGTTTCTCTCATTCTGATATTATGTTTCTTCTCGGTGTACAATTCAACTGGTAATCCATTTCTATCAATCCCTATAGGAAAGTAGACATTTTTTCCTGCCATTCTTGCTGTGCGTGCAATCATATCAATTTGTGAATAATGAGCAGCGGCTCCGATATGCCATGGCCTTCCTGAAGGATATGGTGGTGGAGTATCTATGGTATAGTTGTCTTCGGTTGGTAAAAAGTCATAAATTTTTTCATTCTCCCACTGTTTTAGAATTTCCTTCTCTAATTCTGGATTCCATGCTTTTTCTGATATTTTAGGTTCCATTTCTTAATTATCTTGAAATATTTGAAATGATGTGAGACCCTTTATTGTAACCTTCATAGATGTAAACACCTACTGCTTCTACATTAGATGGCATTTTTGGTGCTAATAATTTTATAATCTCACTTGACAGATTCTCTACTGTAGCTTCTCCTTCTAAAAGATAAGTTGTGTTCTTTGGAACTTGTAATTCAAACATTCCTTTAGGACCTTCAAATTGAATGTGGTAATGTGAATCGTCTTCTTTCTTTAGATATTTTCTGTTGATAAAAAATTTATGATCAAATACATTTACAACTTCTTTAATGATTTTTTTAGCCTCTCCAAAATCTAAAAGTAAGTTATCTTTCATCTGCCCTACAAGTTCAACCATTACCGAAGATGTATGTCCATGTAAAATAGAACATTTCTCAACCAATGGAAGAATATGTGCATAATCAAATGAGAAAGACGCATCTTCTAAAAATATTGAACCCGTTTGTGGTGTTTTATCATAAAATACCACATCTTGTAATTCTTTAATCTGTGCAACGTATTTTGCATGACCTATTGCCATTACTTTTTCTTGAGGAAAGTCTTCTTTGATTTGCTTGTATTTTTCAATATCTTCATCAGTATCAATTACTTCGATCAATCCTTTTTCTGTTTTAAAATCTACTGAGACCTCAATTCCATTTTTTAATATGATCTTGTGATTGTATTGGTATTCCTCTTCAAGAAATGTTAACATTTGAGCTACTGTTAATTCCGTTCTCGTTTTGAGCAAATTACCCTTTTTATCGATATATCTAAAATCTGAATCTAAAATTGTCGGACTTGCTGTCATTTGAAGTCATCTGGCTTTGGATATAATATAAATTCTGTAATGATGGTCCTAAAATTCCTCATTAAATCTATGCTAAAGAATTTAGGATTTTGGCAAGATTGATGTCATTTTTTGTTATTCCTCCAGCATCATGAGTAGTTAATTCTATAGTGATTCGATTGTATACATTAAACCATTCTGGATGATGATTCATTTTTTCAATCTCCATAGCTGCTCTAGTCATAAAACCAAATGCTTGGTTAAAATTTTCAAATTTAAATTCCTTATGTAATTTTTCGTTAACAATGCTCCAACCTGGCAAATTCTTTAATTGTTCATCAATTTCTGTTTGTGATAATCGCATTAAATTGTCTTAATATAACGTTAAATTAAAAGATTGATTCAATACCTTCCTATGGAGTTTGCATTGTAATGGCTATGAATGAATTGAATAAAAAATTACTTGAAAATATTAAAAATTCTATTTCCGAGACTGTTCCTAAAAAGAAAATCGGAATTGCATTTTCAGGAGGTGTAGATAGTACATTAATTTCAAAAATCTGCTACAGTATGAATTATGATATTGTTTTATTGACAATTGGATTTTCTGAATCACATGATATTTTATTTGCAAAGCAAGTCAATGAATATCTAAAATACCCTCATCATATTCTAGAGATTGATTCTAAACCTTTTCCTGATGTTTCTTTAAAAATTAAACAAAAAATACAAACCGAAAATTTATCTTGGAATGAAAACTGTATTGCATTTTATTATGTTTCTAAACTGGCAAATAGATTAGAACTTGATACTGTAATTACAGCTAATGGTATAGATGAATTATTTTGTGGCTATAACGCCTATAGAGAAGCATTTTCAGAAGGAGAATCTAAAATTCATGAGGTAATGATTGCAAAATTAAACAATGAATTAGAAATGATGAAGGCCGTAAATCTCATCGCATCTGAATTTGGAGTAAAAATACTTCAACCTTTACTTTCTTCAAAATTTATAGAGTATGCAAAAACTATCCCAATATCTGAAAAAATTCATGATTCTGAAGATTTGTACCGAAAACACATTATAAGAAAATTAGCAAGTGACATTAAAGTTCCAGAACTTTCTTGCACAAAACGAAAGAAGGCATTACAATATGGATCAAAAATTCATAAAGCCTTGCTAAAAACTAGATGAATTTTCTAATTGTATTTTGAACAGATTTTTCTACATTCTTTATAATTGCAGAAGATGCGCCAAGATGTTTTTCTGGTGAAAATATTGAATCAATTTCTTTATCGGTTAATTTTGAAGAAAATGCTTTGTCCTTTTTGATTGCATCGATATACTGCATTCCCTTATCATTTGCCTCAAATGCAACTCTCTGAACATCCTTGTATGCTACAAATCTGGGTATTCCTTTTTTGATTAGTGCTTCTAAGACAAATTCAGCAAAAATTTGTCCTTTGGTGATGTACAAATTATCTACAATTCTTTTTTCGTTAACCATCAAGTTTGAAACAATTCTAGTCATGGTTTCAAGCATTTCATCAACCAAAATGGATACTGTTGGAATTACAAATCTTTCATTAGCTGAATTTGACAAATCACGTTCATGCCATAATGGAATATTCTCAAAAGAAACTGCAACTTGACTTCTTACTAATTTAGATAATGATGACACTCTTTCACTTTTGATTGGATTTCTTTTAACAGGAACCGCACTACTTCCCATTTGACCTTTCTTGAATTGTTCTGCTACTTCAGCAATCTCTGTTCTTTGTAAGTTTCTAATTTCTATTGCAATTTTTTCTAAAGTTGCTCCAATTAGTGCTAATTCAAATACGTATTCTGCATATCTTTCTCTTGGAATGACTTGTGTTGTAACTTCTGCTGGAAATAATTTCAATCTTTTAGCTACTCTTTTTTGTACCTCAAGTGATTTTGCACCCATTAGAGATCCTGTTCCAACAACCCCTAATGTCTTACAAATTAAAATTCTCTTTTTGATTTCTTCTATTCTTTCTACATGTTTTGCCATTTCTGCTGCCCAATTTGCAAATTTTAATCCAAATGATATGATACTTGCATGTTGTCCATGAGTTCTTCCAACAGCTGGAATTTTTTCATACTTTATTGCTTTTTTTGCAAGAATTGATGCCATCTTTGCAACTTTTGGTTCAATGATTTGTAATGCATCTCGCATTTGCATTGAGTTACTCGTATCTACTAAATCATTACTTGTTAATCCATAATGTATCCATGGTCTGGCATTTTTACTACATTTTTCACTTAATGATTCTACAAGAGCTGCAGTGTCATGATCACTTTTTACTTCCAACTGTTTAATTCTTTTAGCCGAAATTTTTCCAGACATTGCAATTTTGAATATTTCTTTACCTACACTTTTTGAGATCATTCCTATCTCACTTTGTGAAATTGCAGCTGCTCCTTCAATCTCTAGTTGGTAATCCACTTTCTTCTGTTCACTAAAAATAATCAACATTTCTTTTGTTCCATAACGACCACTATCAATAGGTAAAATTGCCAATAATCTTACTCTTTTTACACAGAAAATAAATCTACTTGTGAACGATTAATTCACTCTATCTCGTAATTCATGGCAATCGCATAAACAACCTTTCTTACATTTCATTCTCTTACAGTCAGAACACACTTTTTTGTTCCAATATGGTGCAGTATTCATATTAGTATCTCTGGGTTGCCTTGAAATTTCCTTTTTTTATCTGAAAGAGGATTTTGATTAAATAAAGTGTCCAAATACCCATTAAAATAAAATATAAAATACTCACATCTGGCTCTTCTGAAATTACATCTTTTTCAACCTCTTCTGGTTGATCAAATGGCGTTACATACACAATACCAAGAAAAATTGGAATCCCGACTAATACAATTAATGGTATTGCCATGATTTTTTAATTATATGGACTATAATTTGAATAAATTTTTGCTACAGAATGAAAATACATGTCTTTGATATCATCTTCAACACAAACTGCTAATAAATTAACAATATCTGACGCTGTAATTATTCCAACTATATTACCATCATCAATAACAGGTAATTTTCTTATGCCTCTATCATGCATCAAGTCTGCTGCAGTTCTAACTGATTCGTCTGAATTTATTGAAAATAGTGGTGATGACATAATTTGTTTTATTGGAGTGCTGATTTGATATGCATGAGCTGCAACTTTTACCGCAAAATCTCTATCTGTAACAATTCCAATTGGCGTGTTTTCTTCCATGACGATGACTGCTCCAACTTTAGAATCTTCCATCATTTTTGCAGTTTCATTCACTGTTAATGATGCATCCACAGAAATTACTGACTTTGTCATTACATCTGCTATTGTCGTTGTTTTTGCGTCTGTCATTTTACAAGTATATTTTCTCTAATTACATATTTTATAGTCGCTTAGAATATCAAAGATGAAAATCATCATAGGCAATATCAACTAAATTTAAATAAAAAATTCCCTAGATTTTGATTATGGGGATTCAAATTAAGAAAATTCTTGTTCCTTTAGATGGTTCTTCTAATTCTTTTCGGGGTCTTGATTTTGCTATTCATATGGCAAGAGAATGCCAGGCAACAATAACTGGTTTGTATGTTGCGGGAATTGCTAAGCCTCGAACTAATGATCCAATAACTCCTTTAGAGAAAATTTTGTTGGATAATGCACAAAAAATTATGAAAAAAGCCAAGTTAAAGTCAGCACAAAAAGGAATTCTCTTTTTTGATAGAGTGACATATGGTGATGATGGAAAAAGAATTGTTGAAACAGCCGAAAAACACAACTTTGATCTTATTGTAATTGGATCTAGAGGTATGGGTGCTGCAAAAGAGATTTTTCTAGGAAGTACATCGAATTACGTACTTCATAAATCCAAAAAACCTGTACTCATAATAAAATAAGTTATCCCAGAAAAAATCTTTAGATTTTAAACATCTGTTCCTGTTATTGTCCAATCTAGTGCTCTAAGAACACCTTGATAATATTTCATAGCGTCCATAGAACCACATTCTACTAATCTTTTTTCAATTTCTTTTCTATATTCTTCAATTTCTTTTTCAGTTTTCATGAATATTTTATCACAACAATATTCGATTCATTAATCTTTTGATTCTAAATTAATCCTTTTTCTAACCTTGAATGAATTCTAACTTCTTGATCTTTTTCGTACAGCTGCATTTTTCTTTGATGATCTGGCTTCTTGTGTCTTTGCTTTTGATTTTGTAACCTTCCCTTCAGGTTTGATGCTTTTTCCACTTCGTCTGGCAGCACGAGAGGTTTCTGCTCTAATTTTTTGTTCTTTTTTTTGCTGTTCTATTTCTTTTTCAGTTAATTTTTTTCTTGCCACAAAGAATAAAGTATTTTATCATAGATAAATTAGATCATCGATTTCATATTTATTTCCAAAATCTTTTTTCGATTCTTCTGATGATTTAAATTGGATTGAAAAGAATTTTTACCAATACTCATGTCTTCTACTACACCAAGAAAAATTGGGGAAAATCAATATCAAATTGATGTCGATTCAAATTTTGGAATGAAAGTTCCTGTTAGGATTTACGCAGATGAACCGTTATTACAAAAAATGTTATCTGATAGAACTATTATGCAGGCACGAAATGTCGCCTCAATTCCTGGAATTGTGGGACATAGTGTTGTTTTGCCTGATGGACATGAGGGTTATGGTTTTCCAGTAGGCGGTGTAGCAGCAATGGATGCTGAAGAGGGAATGATTAGCCCTGGTGGTGTAGGATATGATATCAATTGTGGAGTTAGGTTACTTCGTTCAAATTTAGATGAACAAACAGTTCGTTCTAAACTAAAAGAACTTGTAAATGATCTTTTCAGCTCTATTCCTTCAGGAGTTGGTTCTAAAGGTGCTGTAAAACTTACTCATTCAGAACTTGATGAGGTTTTGGTTAAAGGTGTGAACTGGGCAATTGATCATGGTTATGGTTCATCAAATGATTCGGATGTTTGTGAAGAAAATGGACAAATTCAAAATGCTGATCCAAACAAAGTTTCTGATAAAGCAAGGAAAAGAGGTGCCCCTCAACTTGGTAGCTTGGGTTCTGGAAATCATTTTCTTGAGGTACAAAAGGTTTCAGAAATACATGATGAAAAAGCAGCAAACAGAATGGGAATTAAAGAAGGAACGATAACTGTTTTGATTCATTGCGGTTCTAGAGGTTTTGGTCATCAAGTTTGCAGTGATTATCTTAGAGTTTCAGAACAAGCCATGCAAAAATATGGTATTGATTTGCCTGATAGAGAACTTGCGTGTGTTCCAAACAACTCTGAAGAAGGTGAATCATATAGAAAAGCAATGTTTGCAGCATTAAATTTTGCATGGAGTAATAGGCAAATGCTCACTCACTGGACTAGGAATTCTTTTGAACGTGTATTTCACCAAACAGAATCTGATCTTGATATGAAGTTAGTTTATGATGTTGCCCATAATATTGCAAAAGTGGAAAACCACCATGTTGATGGAAAGGAAAGAAAACTTGTTGTACATAGAAAAGGTGCAACTAGAGCATTTCCTGCAAACCGTGAAGAAATTCCTTCCAAATATCGTGATTTGGGCCAACCTGTTTTAGTTCCTGGCTCTATGGGAACTTCAAGCTGGATTTTACTTGGTCAACCAAATTCTATGAATTTGAGTTTTGGCTCCACTGCTCATGGTGCTGGTAGGACAATGTCTAGATCTAAAGCTAGACGGAACTATACTGAAAATGATGTTAAAAAGTCTCTTAATGATCAGGGAATATTTATCAAAGCATTAACAAGAGATGGGGTTGTGGAAGAAACTCCTCAAGCATACAAAGATGTTGATGCCGTAGTTAACGTATCCCATAATTTAGGAATAGCCACAAAAGTAGCAAAATTAGTGCCTATTGGTGTGATTAAAGGTTGAGCGAAGAAGATTTTGAACTTGAAAGATTAAAGGCAAAACGACTTGCTGAAATGCAAAAAAATATTTCTTCTCGACAAGCAACTAATGAATCTCCAGACACTAAAAAGAAAAATATTGCGAAACCTAGAGATTCACTTGTAAAAATTCTTAGATTTCGAGGATTAGAAGTTTTGGAAAACGCTGAAACTCAATTTCCAAATGAAACAAAAATTATTGTAGAAAAATTATCTGAATTAATTAAAACAGGTGAAATTAATGAAACACTTGATGGCGGAAAATTATTGATGTTGTTTAGATCAGTTGGACTCAATGTTAGAATGGAAACTAAAATTAACGTTGAACAAGATGGAAAATTTGTATCATTAAGTGACAAACTTAGTAGCAAATCATCTCAAAATAGTGATGAAGAATGAATATTGTTTTAGAAATTGGAACAAAAAACTATGTTGATGATCTATTGTCAATTAAAAAATCACTCTCTCACATGGAAAGTCTTCTGGCATGTTATAATGGATATGCTCTCAGCGAGCCTTCTACAAAATTTGGATGGACTTTTTTTAAACTGGCTTTTAAACCTGAATTACAAACTGGTATTGAAGAAAAGTTTTCTGACATGATAGAAAAATATCAATGGAGCAGTCCTACACAAAAATTTACGAAATTTATGACTGATTATTTTCTTTCTAGAGGATGTAATGTTAAAATAAAATTGTCTGACTAAACTCTTCTTCCTCTTTTTCCACCTTTCTTTCTGGTGGTATCATGAGGAATAGGTGTTACATCATCAATTCTTCCAATCTTAAATCCGCCTCTTGCCAAAGCTCTAATTGCAGCTTGTGCTCCTGGGCCCGGTACTCTGGAACCAACTCCACCCACAGCACGAACTCTTATGTGAAATCCTGTAAATCCTTTGGTCCTTGCAGATTCTACCACTGCATTTGCAGCTTTCATTGCAGCAAATGGTGATGATTCATACCTATCGGCATTAACATGGATTCCACCTGAACTAATAGCAACAGTCTCTGCACCAGTAAGATCAGTCATGTGAATAATTGTGTTATTGTAACTACTGTAAATATGGGCAATTCCCCATTTATCAGGTCCTTCTTTCTTAGCCTCTGGTTGAGCTTTAGTTTCTACTACGTCAGTTTCTACTTCCTCACTTGGCATTTCTGCCTCTTCAACTGAAACTTCTTCAACTTGTGCTTCGATTTCTGACAATGTCTACTCACACCTTAAAGGGTTTAAAAAACATTGATTTTCTAACTTTGCCTACATTTGGTTGCTTTACTAGAAAATGATGATTGTTCATATACTATTTCTATCATGTTTCTTTAATGGCATCAATTCTCGTATTGGCAATTGGTATTGGAATCACCGTTGCGCTGGTAGGTTCTGTAGTATTTCAAATTCTTACACCGATCAATGAAGATGTTTTATCTCCTCTTGAAGAAAAATGTCAACAGATTGCTAATGAAGGATATAAAATTCACTCACTTTATCCTGATTCGAATCCTGAAGATCTTCTTGAGTCTGATATGAAACGATTGATGTATCTTGATGATATATGGATTAAAGAATGTGTTTCTGTTCTTCCTACCGATTCAATATTTGACATTGTAAATAATGTTGAACGTGATTTTTCCTATGGTGAATAACCATCAAAAATGTTTCCAGCCTAAATCTTTTAGAATCACATAATCTTTTTCTGCTTTTACAAATACCCCTTTTCCTGAAGTTACTTGCCCAATTTGTATAATCGGTGTTTTAAGTGATCTGGCATTTTTTATAATAATTTGTTTATATTTTGGAGATACTGTAAATACGAATTCATATTCTTCCCCTCCATGAAAAACTAACGAATTCAAATCTAATTTATGGGATTTTGCATAATTTTCTAAATCATTATCTGCAGGTATATTGTTGATTAGGAATTTCTTTTTACTTTGTTTTGACATTTCATTTAGAGTTGTAGATAATCCATCACTGGAATCCATTGATGATGAAAAATATTTTTTATTTTTTAATCCAAATTTGAGCTTTGGTTTTGGATTAATCATTGATTTTATTGATTTTGCTGCAAATTTTCCACTCTCTTTTCTTTTACCAAGAAGCAAATCTAATCCAACAGATGTATATCCAAACGGTCCAGTTACAAAAATCAGATCTCCTTTTTTAGAACCTTTTCGAGTTACTATATTATTTGAATTTCCAAAAAGAGTTACATTAAACACAATTTCCTTACCTGCATTCGTATCTCCACCCAAAATTTTTATTCCATACTCACTAGATGCTTTTTTGAAACCCTTTACAATATCTAAAATTTTTGAACGAGAAATTTTTTTTGGTAAATTTACTGAAATTATTCCGTACTCAGGTTTTATTCCTTTAGCTGCAAAATCACTTACACATGCAATTATGCTTTTCCTTGCAGCGTCTGCTAATTTCATTTTAGGTGGTATATCTGTACTTTCTACTAATGTGTCTGTCTTAGATATGATTTTGATTTTTCCTAAATTGAATATTTCTACATCTTCAGAAATAAATTCATCGTTTCCTAATCCCTTTTGAAAAATTTTGATTATTGAAGATTCATCTAATTTTGTCATAACTTTGTTTCACTATCTCTAATGTTTTCTTTGTAATTTTTTTACATTTGTCTTCATTATTTGATTCTGCGGAAACTCTTATGATGTCTTCAGTATTTGATTTTCTGATCAAAACCCAACTGTCTTCGTCAATAATTCCTTTAATTCCATCCTGTGTGTTTACTTCAGAATATTCTTTTAAAAATTTATTTTTTATCTCTTCTATTACTTTATCATGAAAATTTGAATCCACATTAGTTTTTTCTCTAATTTGAAAATAATTTTTCATGTAATTTAATATTTCATTAAATTTTGGACTTCCTAACATGGATGCAATTAAACCACTTGTTAAGATTCCTTCCCTGCAATAATTAAACTCCGGTAAAATAAAACCCCCACTACTTCCTTCCCCTCCTGCTTGAGCATTAGTTTTAAGCATCATTTCTATGACATTCGCTTCTCCTACTTTTGATCTTTTAACAGAACCACCTTTTTCTTTGATGAATTTTTCTATTGAAATGCTTGTATCGATACTCAAAACAAAATCTTTGTATCCCAATTCAAGAGATTTTGCTACCCCTAATCCTAATGTTACGTCTGGAGTTTGTTTTTCTCCATTTCTTACTACTACTAAGCGATCTCCGTCTAAATCAAATGCAAACCCGATTTCTTTTTTCATAGATGCCGAAATTAATTCGGATAATTCATCTGATGTAGGATCTGGCCCTCTAGAACATTGTGAAAGTTCTTCATTTAATACCTCCACATTACATCCTGATGCCCTTAGCAAATCTGGCGCAAATCCCTTTGCTGCACCTCCGCCAATATCTATCACTATGTCTGGAGAATTCTCAATGTCTCCTATGATTTTTTTTGCGTCTTCGACATATGTTGATGTAATGTCTTGTTCAATTCCAATTTTTGATTTTGAATTTTCCTGATGTTCGATTATTTTAGGTAGTTCATGTTCATTAATTCCTCTTCCTTCAATAATGAATTTCATTCCATTCCATTCTATTGGATTGTGAGACGAAGAAACTACTAACCCTGCACCATATTTTCTTGCTTCTCTAAAAACTACGGGAGTTGGTACAGTTTCTAAATTATACACATCAATTCCGTTTTTCATCAGTTCTGCGCTGGCAGTATTTTTTATCATAGGGCCTGAAGGTCTGGTGTCTTTCCCAATCACGCATTTTTGTGATTTGATTAAACTTGAAAAATTATTACAAAATTCTAATACATCTTTTAGATTGAGATCTTCTCCAAATATTCCTCTTACTCCAGAAATTGTTTTCTTCAATTAATCCAACTCGGAAAGGCTTTTTATTAACTCTGATGGATTTATCCAAAAGTGCCTTGGTAGCTCAGCCTGGTAGAGCGAACGCCTCGTAAGCGTTAGGTCGTGGGTTCGTACCCCATCCAGGGCTTTGTTTTGTTATTTTTAAAATTAATTCCATTTTTTAGATCTTTATTCATCAAAGGTTTCGATATCTATTTCTAATTCTTTTCCTAAACCTTCCCACCACTGTGTTGTTTGTTCCGTCATGCTCCCCTGATAAAATACATTGAATCGTCCTTTATAGATCTGTCGGTTGAATAATTACTGATCATTTCTTAACAATTTCTAAAAGATCTATTCTTCTTTTTCATCTCGTTTTCTTTTCATTTTTCTATATATGATTATCAAAAGTGTACCTCCAGCACAACCCCAAAATAATTCTGATGTGCCATTTTTTATCCCATATGGTTCGAATACACCTACAAATCCAAGAGACATTATTGCTACAAGAACTAAACCTACCATTTCAAGTATTTTTACCATGATCTTCTATTGTAATCATGTGATATCAAAAAGATATATGGTTTTGTAAATCAAACCATTTGTGGATAAATATCTTCTAATAATCTTAATTTTTATGGTTGTGACAATCCCTGTAGCGTTTATTGAACCATCTTCAGGACACGTTCGAGATCCTCCCCTTATTCCACTGTTTTATGCAGCAATAGCAGGAATAATTATTATTTTAGTTTACAGTTCTTACAAAGAAAAACAAGAACGACAAAAAGCTAATGCTAAACGAAGATCTAGAAAATAGATTTTAAAGTTCTAATCCAAAAGATTCTGCAATACTTGAAAAGTTTGCATATGATTCCAAATACTGTCTTCCCTTTGGTGTAATTACAAAAGTATTCTTTCCATCAAATTCAATTTTGTTAATTAATCCTGCACCTGTTAAATTCTGCAAGAATTTGGATAATCTTGAATGTGATAAATTTGCCTTTGTAAGAAGCGAAGTTGTCTTGATACCCTCTTGTCCTGACTGTTCTGTAGCGGTTAGTAAATCTGCAACTATCTGCATACTAGTTCTGTAGGAAACCATATAGTACATAATTTAAAACTCAGATATAAGGGTATTACCATTAATTCAGATCAGATAAATAAGCTCTAGGTTGATTTGTCTGCATTGTCTTCTCAATCATCCATACCTTGGTTTGATGACTTTGTAGGTGTCGCATATAGATATTATGACCTTAGAATGAATGTTGTTCCTTTATTTACTGACAGAAAAGAATCTGCGTCTATTTGGCACGATACAATCCACTGGTGGGTAGATCCGTCTATCAAAATACGATTTGTAGAAATTGGTGATAACTATTGGTTCATTATGGGATCAGATTCCCAAAAGCCTGATACCAACCTATCTTTTTTCAAAATATTGCCAAAATCTGAAAATTATGAACGATTTAAGAAAGGACATGGTGGTGAAGCATATGTTAGATTAGGAGTGTATGCAAAAAAATCTCTTGATGACGTAAAAAAAGATGCTTTGTGTGATTGTAGTCATGAAGCTCAAGATCATGATGAGAATGATAATGATGTATGTCTTTACAACAATTGTGATTGTAAAAAATTTTCTAGCTTTCAAATAAATTTATTGAAAAGAAAAAAAACTACCACTGATATAAAATTTTTAGAAGAAAACGATGTAAAAGATGATCCTCTTGCATGGAATTGTCTTAATGTAAATAAATATTCAAAAATCTAGTCCAAATGTTTGTTAACTCTAACATGCTCTCCCGGATAATGTTCATTAATTTTCTTGGAATAGCAATTTCCGCAAATCGAACCTTCTATTCCCCATTCATCCATTGGGTTGAATCTAAGTTGAATTTTTTCACTACAAATAGCACATTTTTCTTTTGACACCAAGTGCTTCTGGTATTTTTAATCAATATAAAAAACATTCTCGTAGAAAACAATACTCATAAAAAATCATGTTAAATATCACTGGGTTTTACTAAATTTAGGTAGATAGTCTGACCAATGTAAACCTCCTGCAAGATTTTTACTTGGTTGGGCTTCTGCCTTCAAAATTAAAATAAACTATTTGCTAGTTTTTTTAATGCGGATATTTCATCATCTTCTTGTCTAATTTTTTTATCAATAACGCGTAGCATCGTATCATTCCAGACGTGTTGAGAAAAGAAATTGTGCTTAGTATTGGCTAATTCAATTTCATCATCTACGACAGTGTCCTCAAGAAATTTAGTAACCACTATATCTGTGATTTTTAAAATTCTAGAATTTAGTTTGAAACTGCGAAAAATAGGCTCCAACTTTCTAATATCTCCTTTATAATCTCCTTTTGATTCAAGAATTTTCTTATGGATTATTCTAAAATAAACTGCAACAAAAAATAATGTTGCATATCTTTTTGTTTTGTGTCCTCCTTGTTTTCCGTACTTTAATGATTTTTTTGCAAATTCTTTGACAAGATATGGATACAGCAAAAGTCTGTAATCATCTTTTAAATTGTCATTAAAAATATCATCATATTTGCTTCCTCTCGGAAGAAATTGAGCTGGTGAACTATAAGCTTCTGTAGGTCTTTGTTCAATTCCTGCAACTAAAGATTGAATTGCATCTTTGGCAACAATGACTTTTTTATGATTGTCTGGAAGATAATTATTATAAATTAAATCTCCTTCATATTCGCATTGTTTAGATTTTGATTTGGTATCGAAAGAACCTGCTTGAATTTCATAAAAATATCCGCAGTTTCTTAACTGTGATTTGATTGATTTATGAAAATCCATCAACGAAACGAGATCTTTTCCTCTAACAGAATTTTGAGAATTTCTATATTTTGTAATATTGTTTTGTTCTTGTTCATCATTTGCTTTGATTATTGTAACTGTCATGGAACCTTCCATATTTTTTGTTCTCTTTGCATGATCTAGAATTGAGTTTGATGTTTGAGCACCATTAACAATTTGAGGAGCATGAAGCTCAATCAAATTCTCTCCCAATTCTGTAAAGTCACTAACTACAATAGTGATTCCATTATTGTAAAAAAAGAATTTACTTGGATTACTTTGCAGCGTTTCGCGTAATCCTTTGTTAACTGTAGTCTTGAATTGCATCCATTGTCTAATATTTGATTCAAAAACATAATCCCTACTTTTACTCACAAATTCAGTTAATTCTCTTAATTTTAGAATACCTAATATTGTATTTTCATGTCTGAGCATTCTCTCTAATTTGATTGATGATTTTTTTCCTGCTGCTGGTTTTTTTATTCTGTCCCATAATTTTTGAATTATTTTTTCTTCATCTATGATCTCAACTAATTCATCTTCATATTCTACTTTCTGATCCGTAACATAGCAACATTTTATCTTTAGATTTTTTTCTTTAATTTTTGTTACAAGCTGGGCTAATTCAGGTCTCATTTTTGTCACATCTTTTGCAAATAATCGTTTTGCATCTTCTTTGAATTTTGCAATTGCTTCTAATGAATGAGATGTGCCATATTTTGATTGAAATAATCTGATTGTATTGTCTGAAAAATCTACAGGTAGATAGGCATCTATCCCAAGATCATTTGCTCCATCCACAATTGCATCTGCTGCATCATCTTCTGTGGCTTCAAAAACTCTTGTTAGAACCCATTGAAGAAAATTATTTCCTTTTTCTACATCACTTTTTGAATTTTCTGCATATTCATGAATGCTTCCTCGAATATTTTCAGCAAATCCTTCAAGAGGTAAACTAGAGTTTTTTTGTATTAAAAGGGTATGTGAACCTGGAATGTATTCTAACAATCCATTTCCGTTGTGAGTCAATTGAAATTTCTAATATGTTATATATTTAGAGAATTTGGTAATTATGTAATAACTTTGTTTTGGACGTGATGCTTTGTGATAAAAAAAATAACTATTTTGAGCGTAATTGGAGTTGCATTAATTGTAATTCTTGCATCATCTCTTTCAAGTAATTCTGATGATGAAAATAAAGAAACATCTGATGTGATTTTGAAAGGTGATGTTATTATGCCTACAAAAGTTTCACGTCCAGGATGTGAGGTAAAAGACATTTGCTATATTCCCTCTAAAATTTTCGTTGAAAAAGGTAAACAGGTAACATGGATAAATGAGGATTCAGCATTTCATAGTGTAACTTCTGGTTTTTACGATGAACCTACTGAACTTTTTGATAGTGGATATTTAGATCCCTTTGAATCATTTTCGCTTACTTTTGATAATGAGGGAACATATGATTATTTTTGTACTCTTCATCCTTGGATGAAGGGACAAGTAATAGTAGAATAAGGTACCCGAGGGAGTCGAACCCCCTTGTATAAGCTTTGCAGGCTCACGCATAACCGTTCTGCCAGAGTACCGTTTTAAAAAACACAAAATGAACAATTAAACTCTTTAGATTAGAATTTGTTAAATGGCTTTGAAGCCAACTTCACATCTTCACCTTTTACCGTTTTTCTACCTGCATGAGAAGCCATATCTACGGCACTTTTTGCAATACTGTCTGCAATCTCTTCAATCACCCTTCTCAATTCATCTGCTGATTCATCACTTACTCTTTCAGCTCCAGCTTTTTTCAAAATTCTATACATTGCAGATAATCCAAGTTCTGATGCTCTCATGAATTCCATTTCAATTTTTTCCGAAAAAAGATTATGAGTGAAAAAATATCACTAAGGAATCGATTTATACAGACTATTTTAAGAATTGATAAAGAAATGGCATGGTATATTGATTCTCACATACACTTGTCTGATTCAACATATGCCTCAGATATTGGATTTATTTTAGAGGAAATGAAATATCTAAAAATCAAAGCATGTTGTGTTTCAATGAATGTTGAAAATTCTTTACAAACTTTAAAGTTAGCACAAAAAAGTAATCTTGTTTTACCTTTTATTGGAATTCATCCTGAATGTGCGAATGATGATCTTGAAAAAATGATTAATTTAATAGAAAATAACTTTACTCATATTTCTGGAATTGGAGAAATAGGCTTAGATCCCACTTATGTACATAGTCCTGAAGAAGAAAAAAAACAAAAACATGTTTTTGAAACTTTATTGTCAATTGCAGAAAAATTTAACAAACCTGTCTCTATTCATTCAAGAAAAAGTCTTGATGATGTTTTTGAAATAATGACATCCTTTAGCACTAAACATGCATTACTTCATTGGTTTGACGGTAGTAAAAAACAACTCAAAAAAGCAATGGATATGGGATTTTTTGTATCTTATGGGCCAGTTATGGTTTATGCAAATGATAAACAAACTTTAGTATCTGTTACAGATGAATCAAAAATTCTTGTTGAAACAGACGGTCCAGTAAAATTCTCTAGGTGTTTTGAAATGAAATCTGGGCAAGTAACTTTCATACCTAGTGTGATATTTTGTGCCTCAAAAATTCTAGGAAAAACGTTTGATGAAATGTCATTTTTATTGGAAAAAAATTCAAATTCATTCCTTGGAATATAGGTATAAAATACCCTCCATTCTTAAAACGACTATTGGATAGAATCAAACGTCTTTCATACGAGGTATTGGTAGATCATAAATCTAAATTTGGTGAAGATTTTGCCAATAATAAAAAAGCACTAGATCAAATTTCTATTATTCGTTCTAAAGGTTTGAAAAATGAAATTGCAGGTTATATTACAAAATTTATCAAAAAAGAGATCCGAGAAGAAAAATTCAAACAATCTAGAATTGAATCTTCACGTGTAGAAGAACAAGTAGATGAGGAGATTCAATCTCAAGCACCTGAAACTGTTACAGAAGTAACACCTGAAGAAAAAATAGAATAATAAATTAAGTATTAATTTTAGAATTTTTGATTAGATTCGTATGATTTCTGTAAAATTAGTTGGAGGCGCTAAAAAGTCTTTTTTGAAAGAAATTTTGGAAATTGACAAATCTGATATCTCTATTCAAGAATTATTGGAATTATTATTAGAATTAAAGCCTGTTGACTCACCAAAATTGGATATGGAGAATATTCTAATCGCAATCAATGGTGTAGATTCTTCAGCTATGAATGGAAAATCTACAATAATAAAAAATAATGATCTTGTGAGTATCATTCCAGTAATTCATGGAGGAACATCAAAAAAAATTACCTTTGAAATATTGTCAAAACAAATCCAAATAATTGAAATCAAAGGTAAATCAACCATTGATGTAAAATTCATTGATGATTTAAGAAAAAAATATCCAAAAATTCTATTTCAGGCTGTATCAAGTAATTTCATAATGAATGTCTATCATTTAAAAAAAATCTTATCCTTATCTCTTGAATCTAAAAAAAATAATATTTTACTTTCAAATAAGCTTGAAACAGATATCCTGATGCGATTTGCATTGACTAAACAAATATCTGATGCAATAATGACTGCAGGAATAAAACCCAGAACTAATTTTATTCTAATTGCTATTGGGAATAAAAAATTTTTAAATTTATTGTTTGATGATTTGTCTACACTATCGGTGAATTTATTTTCAAAAAAAAATGACTCTTTTCTCAAAAAACATTTTAAAATTACACAAAAACAAATTGATTCTGCATACTCAAAAAATCCTTTAGAAGATATTTTGGTTGAAAAAGCAGCAGTCTTACTCTGATATACTGCGTTTTGTTTTTTCTACACTTAGTATGTCTGATTTTTTCAGAATAGAAATTCCTGTTTTATTTCCCAAAATCTCAATTAAAATAATTTTGTCGGGAAATTCAAGTGATACCTTATTTTTTATTTTATTTGCAATTTTTGAAATAATTTCTTGACTGGATATGTCTGAATTTCTTTTTTCTATTGAAATTCTATATGTCTCTCCATCCAAAATCTGTTTTGAATCTTCAGAGATAATTTTTTCAATTTCTTCAATTTTTGTTTCAACAATTCTTTGAATCGGGATTACTCTTAGGCAATATCTTATACTCCATGGCTCATCAAGTAGCATCTCTTTCATTTTTCCTACAACCTCTACAGGATTTAGATTCGTTTCAGCAGTCAAAATACCTGACATATTTGTGATTGAGATTTTTGCATCAGAATCTCCGTATTCTTCTAAAATGTCTCTTAATTCATCCTCAGTTTCTGTTTCCAGATGTCTGGCACAAGTAATTATCAAATTCATACTTTTAAAATATCCTCTTTACTTAACGAGCCTTCTCGAATAATTTTGATTTTTTCATTTTCTATTTCAATTATGGTTGATTCTGCTTTACTTGTAATTGTTCCTCCGTCAACAAAAATATCATAGTTTTCTATACTTCTAAAACATTCATCTGGATTGGTAAATGATGGATGACCTGAAATATTTGCACTAGTTCCTACTAAAAATTTACATTCCTTCAAAATTTTTAATATACAATCATGTTTGGGAACTCTTATAGCTATTTTATCATTCAAACTTAATGTTTTTTTTAAATCTTCATCAATTAATTTTGAAACTATCGTAAGGGGTCCTGGCCAAAACTTTTCTACAATTTTTTCTGTGAATTTATCTAAAAATACAATTTTCTTTGCAGTCTTAATTGAATATGTTAAAACTGGTAATGATTTGGAGATATCTCTAGATTTAATATCATAAATTTTTTTTACAGCTTCATCATTATATGGATCACATCCTATACCATATACTGTATCAGTGGGGTAAACTACAATCCCTCCCCTATTGATAATCTCTAACGCTTTTCCTATTCCCTCTTGATCACATTTTACTCTCATTGTTCATTATAGTTTTTTTTGTTTAATTATCATTTACTTTTGAATACATTTTTAATAGAATGGTATTTTCATTTGTAAAGTATGTCAAATCCTTCTGATTATGAAGATACAGAATTTGAAGATGATTTTGATGATGACTTTGATGAAGTAGAAAACTAAATATTTAATCCAAAATTGTCTGCAAAATTTGTAAATGTGTTATATGCTTGAAGAAATTCTCTACCTGTTTGACTAATTCTATATTTGTTTGAACCTTGAGAATCAACTTGTTCCAAAAGTCCTTGAGATACTAAGGTTTTTAGAATTCTAGAAATTCTTGAATGAGAAATATTTGCTTTTCTAATTAGGTATGTTACTGTTGCTCCATCCTCGTCTTGTAGATCATCTCTAGTCGTTGATAGAATATCTCCAATGATTTTCATATGTGTTCTATATTCTGCCATTTACTTAATAGAATATTATTCTAATTTCTATGAGAGTTCATTGATATTTTCCAATAAACCAAAAAGATAAAAGAATTTGACAATTTTTTCATCTCTGCTTTTCTGAGCCTGTATTCAAACTATTCAAAATCATCATCAAACTTTATTCTAGTTAATGGGACTTTACTTATTGGAATGAATAATGCTACTAATCCTCCAATTTTGATTGTCATTGATGCTGTGTATAATATTGATTCAGGGAATACAAAAGAATACCATCCTAAAAATTCGCCCAATGCTAAAAGTCCTAAACCAACAGCTACTGAAATTGCCCCTTTGTTCTTATTTTCAAAATATGACAACATTGTTTCTATTGCACCATATGCTAACAAAATGAAAGACACTGATCTGAAAATATGCTCTAATTGAACTGAAGAAACTAAGAATAAAGGTAAGATTCCTACTGATCTAAAATAACTTGATTTAGGAAAAAAAGATTTTATGCTATGTGAAAGTGCAATGAAAAAATATCCTATTGTTTGAATGGCAATTCCTAAAGTTTGTACCCATCGTTCTATGGTTCCAGATTTTATAACAAAATCTTCTATAATGTAACCCATCCATATAACAAAAAATCCTAAACTAATTGACAAAAATGCAATTGATAATCTAAACAATGTAGGACTTCCAGTGTTTCTAAATCCTATAATTGACATTACTCCTATGACTAATCCTACTAAAAACCCTACAAGATTAAGGATGTTTTCTAACAAAAATTCCAATGATGTTTAGAACCTCTTTGAACTAATTATTTTAATCTGATGAATGATTTTACCATGTTGTTAATCCCATTCATCCAAAGATCCTGAAGTATGACCTTCTGTACTTCCGGTATAATCTCCAAGAATATCTGAATATTTAGATTCATTATGTGCAACAAATTTAACATATTCTCCATAACTCATATCGAAATCACATGAACCACATTTTACAACTGAAAAATCCATTGCCAATTCTGCATCTTCTTTACATTTAGGGCATTTTATCTTCATATTGGCTTTTGGTCTTTGTTAATTATTATTACTTTAGATTCAAAAAAAGATAAAAGTAGTTTATTATTGATAATTTCTATGAGTCGTATTTGTACCAAATGTAAAAACCCTATTCCTGATACTGAACAATTAGGTGTTGTTGCTGAGAAATATCCTACTTGTAACAAATGTTGGGCTGAATGGAAAGAATATCAAATAATGGTAATGAATGAGATGAAACTTGACATGTCTATGCTTGATCATAGAAAATTGTTGAAAAAACATGAAAAGATCTTTGTAGGTGTATTATCTCCTGAAGGAGAAGTTATTGATTATACAAATGAGGATAATAGGAAACCTGATGAGCCTACTAGTGCCTAAAATTTCAAGTGTTTTTTAGCATTATCTGGTATAACTATCATTACCCTTCTTTTTGCATTTTCATCCAAACCGTTGATGATTTTTTTTATGGTGTTAGCAAGAATTTCTTTCTCCTTCTCTTCTAATGTTAAAAACACTTCTAAAATTCCATCTAAATTAAAGGAGATTAATTTTTGAGGTGATTGGGAAACTTCAACAATATATGCCGTAAACAATCCTTTTCTCTGTTCTTCTGAAAACGTAGTTAAAATTTTGAGCCATGTTCTGAAAAGCTTTGAAAAATTAGGGAACGGGATTGTTGGACCTGCCTCTAACGCATTATTGATCACTTCCTTTTGGTCCAATTCGGACAATGAAAAAAATTCCATCATTCTTTTTTTAAGAATTGGATTTCTTAGAAAATCTGGAAGATTAGCTAAATTAATTATAATATTTCCAGCAAAATTTTCTCCTACCATCGATCTAATCGAATTATTACTGAATATAAAATCATGTGGTAATACTTTAGCTTAAATAAACGAAATAGAATTGCACTACATGACATCAACTGTAGTTGTTGGCGGATTTTTTGGTGATGAAGGGAAAGGAAAAATAATTTCGTATTTAGCAATCAAAGATAATCCTACAATTATAGTTCGTGGTGGTGCTGGCCCTAATGCTGGTCATACCATTAGAGACGGTGATAAAGTGTATAAAGTTAGAATGCTCCCAAGTGGTTTTTTGAATAAAAATGCCAAAGTAATGATCGGTCCAGGAGTTGTAATTAATCCCGAAGTTCTTAAAAAAGAAATTAACGATTTTGAAGTTTCAGGACGTTCATTTATTGATAAACACTGTGGAATTATTGAGGAAACTCATCTTATTAGAGATTCTAAAGGTGAATTAAAAGATAAAATTGGCAGTACTGGTTCTGGCACAGGACCTGCCAATGCTGATAGAGCCATGAGAGTTTTGAAACTTGCAAAGGATTTTGATTCACTGTCTTCTCTTATCACGGATGTTCCTCAAGAAATTAACACTGCATTAAGTAAAAATGAACATGTTTTGGTGGAAGGTACTCAAGGAACTTTTCTTTCCTTATGGCATGGAACATATCCATTTGTTACCTCAAAAGATGTTACTGCATCTGGTATTTGTGCTGATGTGGGCCTTGGACCTACAAAAGTAGATGAGGTGATTGTTGTTTTCAAATCCTATGTCACGCGTGTTGGAACTGGTCCTCTAGCAAAAGAATTGTCTTTAGATGAAGCAGAAAAAAAAGGATGGTCTGAATTTGGTACTGTCACAGGTCGTCAAAGACGTGCAGCTGATTTTGATTTTGATTTAGCTAGGCGTGCAATCATGCTTAATGGAGCGACACAAATCTCTATTACAAAATTAGATGTACTTTTTTCAGATTGTGCAGGTAAAACATCCTTTGATGACTTATCTGATGATGCAAAATCATTCATAAAAAATATTGAAAATGAATTAAACACGCCTGTAACAATTATTGGTACTGGTCCTGCAGTTAATGATGTAATTGATAGAAGAAACTAGGCTCCAAATTTTTGGATAAGTTTAATTTGATAATCTACAATAAACATCTGTGGATAAATTACAAACTACTACCATTGATAAATTCCCACGTTACATTCAAGTACATTCAACTTTAGAATTTACTAGGCTCGTTTGTGCACTTGAGCGTGCACCACGCGTATCTTTTTTACATGATCATAATGGGAAAAAAATATTATCAGTGCAGATGGATATTCTAAAAGAAAAACCAATTGTATATTATACTCCTCTAGAACATAATGGTCATTATCTTTGTTATGGATTAAAAGGTGGAAAAGAGGAATCTGCAATTGTAGATACCACTTCTGATGCAAGTAAACTTTATTCTCCTATTGTTAGAATCAAATCCCTTCCTAAAACATTACAACCAGGAAATGGCACTCTTGATAGATATCAGCCAATTGAATTGGAAGATTTGTACAGTCTAGCAAAACTTACTTGGGGTTTTGAAGAAATTCCTTTTCCCTTATTCTTATTTCCACGTAATGATAAATGGTTAATTGGAGTTTTTATGAACTTTAATGATGAAGGGACGTCATATTTTTGTCATGTGGTTTTAGACGAAGATCCGGATAAACCGTTCTTAAAATTCTCAACTACAGATGGAACATTACCATCCTTTGTGGAAAATCCTTCTGAGCATGGTTACTCTTATATTAAAATAATAAAATTAAAAGACACACATCCTTTAGTTGATTATGGTCACCTTCCAAACTAGACTTTCACAGATCTCTAAAATTAATGGAAAAGTAATCCTTGCAAATGATTATGATCACTCTGTAAAAAATCTGGAAACAAAAACTATCCAAAATATTAAACAATTACATCCTTTTCTGTGTGGCATTAAACTAAATTTTCATTTACTATTGCCACTCAGTGCTAAAGAAATTCTTAAAATCAATAATACTGCTCACAGATATGGTTTACAAACAATTGCCGACATAAAACTAAATGATATAGGAAATACAAATCGAGTTACAACAGAACATCTTTGGAATTTAGGTTTTGATGCAGTAATTGCAAATCCAATCATGGGTCTTGATAGTTTAAAAAATTTGGTTAAATTATCTCACAAAAATGGAAAAGGTGTTATTACTTTATGTCACATGAGTGCCCCAGAAGCTAGATTGTCATATGACATGGAAATCAAAATGGGTAAAAAACAACAATTATACCAATTATTTCTAAATTGGGCTTTGATTGCAAAAGTTGATGGCATTGTTGTTGGAGCAACTTTTCCAAAAATTATTCAATATTGTTCTAAAAAGGCAGGCAAAAATTTAAAGATCTTTTCTCCTGGTGTTGGAACTCAAGGTGGAAATGCAAATGAAGTAATTTCGTCTGGAACCGATTATTTGATTGTAGGTAGAACCATACTAAATTCTAAAAACCCTTTAAGTGTTGCAAAAGAATTACAATTACAAAGTTTTGGAAAGTAACATCTGAGCTCTAGTTAAAACTGTTTTTGCATTATCAAATGTTGTTTTTTCCATCGCTGTATTGTAATCCGTCCATGTATAATTTTGATGTTCATGTGAAATTTCAACTTTTTCAGTTTTTGTTTCGGCCAAGAAAAATACTACTTTTTTATGAATTAATTCTCCTTGATATTGAAAATTATATTCAATCCACTCTTCAAAATTTTCTACAAATCTGATGTCTGTTATTCCTGTTTCTTCTTTTGTTTCTCTAATTGCAGTCTGATGTGTTGTCTCATTCACTTCCATTTTTCCTTTTACAAAATCCCAATGCCCTGATGGATAATGCAATAATAAAAATAAGTTTTTTGAATCTTCTTTTCTGAATATCACGATTCCTGCTGATGTCTCTTCAATCATTTTCCTAACCTTCTTTTTCTTTCCTGGAAAGTTCTAATTGCTCTCATCAAATCAATTTTTCTAAACTCTGGCCAAAAAATATCCATAAATACTAATTCACTATATGCACTTTGCCACATTAGAAATCCACTCAATCTTTTTTCTCCTGATGTTCTCAATATCATATCTGGGGATGATTGAGGTAAATGTGACGTGTAAAGATTTGCTTCGATCTCTTTTTTATTGATGTCTTCAACATTTAATGAACCATCTTTAATTTTTTCTCCTATTTTTTTTACAGCATCTACTAATTCATATTGTCCTCCATATGCTAATGCTATGTTTAGAAAATGGTTATGGTAATTTTTTGTAGCTTCATCCAATCTTCCAAGAATTTCTTTTATTGAATCTGGTAAAAGTTCGATTCTCCCAATTCCCTTAACTCTCATTTTACATCGATGAATTCTTGGATCATTGTATAATTTTTCTAATCTCATCCGAATTAATTCATAAAGATATTCTAATTCATCATCCTTTCGATTCAGATTCTCTGCTGATAATGCATACAGTGTTACGATTTTAATATCAAATTCCTCACACCAATCTAAAAGATTTTCTACTGCATCGGCTCCTTTCCAATGACCTTTTTTTGGCATTGTTAGATGTCTTTTAGCCCATCTTCTATTTCCATCTAAAATTAATGCAACATGATTTGGAATGTCGCCATTCTGAATTTCTCTTTCTAGCCTTCTTCCATAGATTTTGTAAAGTCCAGATAATTGAAAAATCACTTCTTTTATTTTACTAATATCCGTTCACCTCTTGATTAGTATGTGATTGGAGATATCAGTGTTATTCAGAAATTTATCTTTATTCCTAAAGACTGTTATTTAGTCTGAAATCATTTCTTGATTTTTATGCTTCCTATATTTCTTGAACAAAATAGTGGCTGAAATCAATGTTGCAGCTAATCCTCCCAACAAAGGTGGAATCAAAGTAAATGAACTTTCTTCATAAATCATAACGTTAGTGAATTGTGCTACTGTTGGATATAATGAAATTAGAACTATAATTCTTAAGCTATCGCTAATTTGTCTTGGAATCCCTCCTATCCAATTACTAAGTAGTGTACCTGCAAAAATTGCTCCCATACCAATCCATAAAATTGGTAATGCTCCAACAACAAATTGTCCAATTATCATCTTGTCTGTAATTTTTGAAATTAATTGTGTATCTGCTTCAATTAATTCTGAATCCACAGAATTGATTCCGGCAGGAACCGATGAAAGTATCAATAATATTCCTGCAACCATTGTAAACATTCTGATAAAACCCATCGGAGTTGGTTTTGACCAATTTGATAATGCTCTATCTATATCAAATGCTCTGATCAAAAATGCTCCTCCTAAAATACTCACAAGTACTGCAAATATTTCTGCAGTATATCCAAATGCAGTTGCAATTCCACCAATTAACAAAAGAATTCCAGGAACTCCCAAAAAGAATTTGGAATATTTTGAATCGTAAGCAAGCATTTTTAGATATTTTCCAAAAACTGCATAGGAATATTCTACACTTCTACTTACTTTCATCACAACTCGTTGGACTGATACTACTGGTAGAACATTTTGTATTACTGGAATTACACTTTCATCATCTTCTCCGTCAGAAACTATGACTGCTCCATTTGCAGAAAAATTCTCTAAAACCTTTCTTGTCTCAGCTAATATTTTTTCATCTGCTTGAACTCCTCTATCTTTAACTCCTGCAACAGTTATTACTTCAACTTGGTATCCCTTACTGATCAAATCTTCGTATGTCTTTATTGCTGCAAAAATTGAATTTGAATCAGCATCTTCAGGATCTTCCAATGCTAATCTCTGAGCTGCCTCAATACATGCATCTCTACCTATAACCGGTGTGGTGATCCTAGCTTTTTCTCCTACATCATTATCTCTATCAATGCAAATAACAAGTAATCTATTGGCTGCTGACGCATTAACATCTTTTTCCACCTTGTCAGATTGCTGAGACATTCTATTTCTATTAGCGAATTACTTTTTAATGATTTCCAACCACTCTGATTAGTAAAATTGGGTTTTGAGCCTAATTCGGTCTTTGCTCTTCGGAATTTCTTGCATAATCTAGAGATTCTTTTTTCAATGATTCTATTTTTTCTATGACTTCATCTATTTCCGCATCTGTGCTTCCTTTTTCAATTAAATTGGCTAACACCTTGGTTTCACCAATATACGAATTGAATTTTTTCATTGCGTTCATGTAGCTAATGTAGCTATCTTGCCATATTTCTGGAGGTTTTGATGTTACAAATTCACTAATTTGAGATGTTACTTGTGATGAAGTAACTTCTGCTACTACAATATAGTCTCGTGGAGAAATTTCACCATTACGGAGGTCTTGATATTCAATTTCTATTGATTCTTGTAGTACTTCATGGATATTCTTTACACCATCAAGATACCCCTCATAATCAGATACTACAAAAGTTGTTTCATCCTCTGGCGGAACTAACCACAACAAAAAACTGGCACCAGTAATTGCAGCTAAAATTATGACCGTTATTACAATCCCTTTTTTTGATGCCATTTTGTAATTTTATGGTCAGGGTGTTTATAATTGGTAATAATTCAAAAAATTATAATTTACATACAAACATTTGAAAAAAAAATACTATTGTACTGAATTTCGCAGATTTTTTTTATAAATTGGTTATATTAAATGGATTTTTTAATAATTTTTACTTTTTACAGCCTAAAAAAATTACGTCTATCCAGTCTATAGTTAAATAAATTTCACAGCCTCTTCCTAAATACCCGTAAGATTGACAAATTTTAGAATGGTTCAAGCATATTGCGTAAAATGCAGAGCAAAAAGGGATATCAAAGATCCCAAAGAAACTAAACTAAAGAATGGACGTCCAGCTGTAAAAGGCACGTGTCCTACTTGTGGAACTAATGTATTCCGTATTGGTGCAATGCCAAAAGAATAACTTCTAACAAAAGTCCACTCGAATTCTCTTTTTCAAAACCCATATAGGGTCTAGTGTGCATTATCATTTATTGACTAAAGCAGAATATGAAAAACTACTCAAACGTATTCAGGACAAACTAGGTGATAATAATGAAGATTCTTCGACTAGGTTTGAACTTCCTATTGTAGATGTAATGTGGGAAGGACAAAAAACTTTTCTTCGTAATTTTTCCGAATTTCCAAAGGTTCTTCGGAGAGATCCTGATAAAGTTCTCCAATATCTCTCAAAAGAATTTGCAGTTCCTGCTGAAAGACTTGGTGATAAAGCAATGTTTGTAGGACGACGAGCTCCTGATGATTTTACAAGATTATTTCAAATTTATGTTAAAGATTACCTTGAATGTCCCACATGTAAAAGTCCAGATACTAAAATCCTTAAAGAAAATCGCATCTCATTTTTAATTTGTGAAGCATGTGGTGCAAAGTCTACTTTGAAGGGTAAATATGCGTAATGCAGTTCTCAGTACGTGTAACTGAGTATCAAAAAAATATGATGCTCAATATCTGTGATGCTGAATTGTTAGGGAAAAAAATTATTCAGGATGAATTAAACATCCATATCAGTGAAAGCTATTATGGTCAACGATTTGTTGAGAAAGATGAAGCAATTAATTTGCTAAAACAATCTTCAATCATAAACATGGTCGGAAAAGAAACAATTTCATTGTCTATTGATCTTGGAGTAGGTTCTGAAAATGGAGTTAAAACAATTTCTGGTGTTCCATTTCTGATCGTTTTTAATATGTAATGTTCTGATAGATTTGATTTTTGATTCTTGTTTATTTTTTTACAAAGGAAATCTCTTTTATCTAGTATTTTCAACAACACTCATTGCCTAATGATATGAATTCTGATGATATAATGTCTGATGATTTACTTTTTGATGATTTGAGTAGAAAGATAGAATCTAAGGTTGATAAAAAATTAATTTTTAAATCTAAACGAGGAGGTCTGAAGGACGGATTCAAAAAAGGTAAAGTGATCAATGAAGTTTTGGATAAACCAACTGTCATGACTCTTTACAAAATGATTACGGATCATGTTATTGCATATGTCAATGGAGCTATAAGTGCTGGAAAAGAATCAGTTCTTTTTTGGGGTGTTGATGAAAATGATGTTAATGTAGCGTTAAAAATTTATTTGGTTAGTACATCAAATTTTAAAAAACGTGAACCATACATACTTGGTGATCCAAGATTTTCTCATATCAAAAAAGGTACAAAAAATTTAGTTTATCTGTGGGCAAAAAAGGAATTTCGTAACTTATCTCAATGCTATGAGGCTGGAATTCCAGTTCCGAGACCGCTTTACCTTGTAAAAAATATCCTAATGATGGAATTTATAGGTAAAGATGGTGCCCCATCCAAATTATTATTATATTCAGAAGTTGATGAAGATGATTATCATAAAGCAATTTGTATCATTAAGGATCTTTACAATAAAGCAAAATTGGTTCATGGTGATTTTTCAGAATATAATATTTTTAAAACAGAAAATGGATTGGTAGTTTTTGATCTGGGTTCTGGAGTTGATCTTAGACATCCAAATGCACAAGAATTTCTTAAAAGAGATATTAATAACATTACAAAATTCTTCCATAAAAGAGGAATTTCTGTTGAAGATCCAATTAAATTATTTGAGGAAATTGTACAATGAGTTTTGAAAAATTAATTCGTATTCCAAATGATAGAATTGCTGTTTTAATTGGAAAATCGGGTAATGTGAAATCAAAAATTGAATCTATATGTCATGTTTCTTTAGACATTGATGGTGAAACTGGTGAAGTTTTTATTAAATCTCAAGGTGATGTAGAAAAAATTCAACCATTCAAAGCAATGGAAATTGTTACAGCTATTGGTAGAGGTTTTTCACCAGAAAATGCTATGACTTTATTGCAAGGTGAAAATGCATTGCATGTAATTGATCTTAGAGAATTTGCTGGAAAATCTAATGCCAATGTTGAAAGGATAAAAGGGAGGATCATTGGAGAAGGTGGTAGAGCTAGACGAAATATGGAAAATCTTAGTGGTACTCATATCTCAGTTTATGGAAAAACTGTTTCAATTATTGGTGATTCAAGTAAATTACGATTAGCTGTAGATGCAATATCTTCTATTTCAAGTGGAAGTATGCATGGAGCAGTTTATACAAAATTAGAAGCTGCAAATCGAAGAGACAAACAAGAAAAAATGAAATTATGGGAAGATCAAGATGTCTTTGATTAAAGAAAAATTTAACCAAATTTCACCTAGTGAATTCTTTTACAGTAACCGTGATTTAGCTGGATTTAGCAATCCTACGCGCTCTCTTTACACTGCAGTAAGAGAATTTGTTGAAAATGCATTAGATGCATGTGATCAAAAAGGAATCCTCCCAGATGTTCATTTAATTATCAAGGCTGTAGATCCTGAAAAATCTGATCCAAAACCATACATTTTGACTGTAAAAGATAACGGGCCTGGAATAGATCCTGAACACATTCCACTTGCATTTGGTACTGTATTGTATGGTTCCAAATTTGGACTTAAACAGGCAAGAGGTATGTTTGGACTTGGTGCAACTATGGCAATTCTGTATGGACAAATTACAACTAACAAACCTGTTACTGTGAAAAGTTCTGTAGATGGAAACACTCAAGATGAATTTGAATTATTATTGGATATTCAAAAAAACAAACCTGTGATTGTAAAGCACACTACAAAAGAAGTTTCAAAGAAAGGTCTTTCAGTGAGTATTTGTTTAGAAGGTGATTATTCTAAAGCAGGAAACAAAATCAGAGACTATGTTTATGAAACTTCTTTGATTACTCCTTATGCATCAATAACTTTTGATGATCCTAAAGGAGAAAAATTCTCTCATCCACGATTTGTAAAAGACATACCTCCACCTCCAACAATAATTAGACCTCATCCTCATGGAATTGATGTAGAAAGAATAAGAAGAATGATTGTTGAATCTCAATTTGAAATTCCAAATATTGATGATGCAATGATTGAAAAAGTACGAAAAGATCTCGGTTTATCGATGAAAAATCTTAGCTTTACTGCAATTATGGACAAGGCAAAGAAAAAATGGAAAACTTTGTCACGTCAAGTTAGAGTAGTTATTGCTTTGATGTCATTTCTAAAAATGGATTTTGAAAAACTAAACAAAATAAAAATTGAAGATATTGATATGCCTAACAAAAAATTATTTTATTGGGATTTTGGTGATTCACAATCAAAATCTGTAGACATGGATCCTGAAAGTTCCTATTTCAAACAATTAACTAATACTGTTCAAGGCGAACCTTTGACTACGTTTTTGACTAAAAGATTTCAAAGAATAGGTCCTACTACTGCACTCAAATTTGCAGAATTTGCTGGATTCAAACCTGAAAAACGAATGGGTACTATGACAAATCAAGAATTAGTTAACCTGAGTGACTCTCTTCAAAAATTTGACGATTTTCTTGCACCTGATCCAAGCTGTCTTGCCCCTTTAGGAGAAGGACCTCTAGAGAAAGGAATACAGAAATTTTTTAATCCTGACTTTGCTGCTGTAGTTCAACGTCCTGCATCTGCATATTCTGGATTTCCTTTCATAATTGAGATGGGAATTGCCTATGGTGGTGATATTAAAACTGGTGGGCCACATGTTTACAGATATGCAAATAGAATTCCATTGCTCTATGATGAAGGTAGTGATGTAGTACTCAAAGTTGTTAATGACACTGATTGGGGTAGATACAAGGTTAAAGGCGATCCTCCATTCATAATCGTGTCTCATATTTGCTCTACTAGAATTCCATACAAGACTGCAGGAAAAGAAAACGTTGCTGATAGACCTGAAATAGAAAGAGAGCTCAGATTGGGATTACAATACCTGTCCAGAAAATTAGCTGCATACATGTCTAAAAGAGGACAAGCTGATATGGCAAAAAAGCGAGCAAATCTTTATGCAAAATACATTCCTTTAATTGCAACTTTTGCCACAGAACTAGCAGGGAAGAAAAAAGAACCTAATTTTAAAAAAATATTAGAAAATGAAAATATTGAATCTAAAAAAACAGTAGATGAGGAAAATGAAGTTGAAAACCAATAAAGAAAAAAATAAGATAAAAGATAGGAGTAAAAAAGCTGATGAAAAACAAAAGAATATTCTTGAGATGCTTAAAAGTCATGGTGCCAAAATATATGATGATCTAGAAAATGGACAATTTCCAAAATTCTCCATTCCAAGTAGATCTGTGAGCAACATTGTTTATGATAAAAATCTGAGACAATACATTTTGGGAAATAATTCTGCAATTAGAAGTTCCAGAAATTCTTCTCAATTAAGATCTTTTACACAATTGATGTGGCTTGCATTCTTTGCAAATAGATTAACTCAAGAAAAAAAATCATCTACTTTGAGAGATGTTTATTATTCATCACAAGCATTTGCAATTGAATTTGAAGATCAATCAGAATCGGATAATATTATAGTAGATTTGGAAGCAGTCACCTCAAAACCTAGAGAAGATTTTCACATATTCCCTGAAGAGAGAAGCTCTATTTTTGGTGATTTGAATATTGAATATACAATTCCTGGATATGAAGGAAAAACCATGAACTTATCAAATCATCCTGATGGTTATTCTATTGGTCCAAGTTTGACAACTGCAGAATTAGTTGATACAAGTGCTGAAATTGTAATTGCTATTGAAAAAGGTGGTCTTTTTACAAGATTTGTTGAAGAACAAATTGATAAAAAATTCAAATCTATTATTATCAATACAGGCGGTCAAGCCCCTCGTTCAACTAGAACTTTACTAAAAAGACTTCATGAAGAGATGAGCTTACCTGTAATTGTTCTTACAGATGGAGATGTGTATGGAGAACATATTGCTATGGTTATAAAATCTGGTTCTGCAAATGCAGCACATCTAAGAGAGCTTACAGTTCCTGATGCAAAATGGGTGGGAGTATGGGCTACTGATATTGAAAAATATAAACTCCCTACGATTCCTATGACTGAATCTGACATAAAACGATGTTATGATTTACAAAAAGATCCTAGATATCAAGATGGCATTTGGAAAAAAGAGCTTGATGTATTTTTAAGACTGAAAAGAAAAGCAGAATTAGAGGCTTTCTCAAAATACGGTCTTACAAATATTACTGAAAAATATCTTCCACAAAAATTAGAACTAGCAAAAAGTCTTTAATTATTTTATTCTAAGTGTTAAGACGCCGTTTCTATATTTGAAATCAAATATCTGCATCTCATTTGCACCTTCTATTGGAACCTCCTTTGAAAATCCTGCAGTTCCACGAATGTATAAAATTCCATCAACTAATCTGACTGCAATTTTGTCTTCAGGACCTGGAACTTCAGCTACAAAAACAAATTCTCCTTCACCTTTGATCAAATCGTAAACCCAATTCTTTGTTTCTTGTTCTCTTGCTTGAGTGTATAGTGGCTTTTGATCTTTTGTCATTTTCTTCAAGACTCTAACCCAATAAAACATCGTTAAAGCTGCTGCACCAATCAAAATAAAACTCACAAACCCTGAATCAGCTCTTTGTGTCATGATGTAGATTATTCCTAAAAACAGAATTACGATAATTGGTATCACAAAATTTAATGACTGTTCATTTGAATATGCTCCCTTATAACTTGCCAAACAGTAAAAATTTGGGTTTGCCAAATATAAAGTATCTTTGGTTTTTGACCATTATGTCCTTTATTATATTTCGATTATTCTATTTGTCAATGATGCCAATATATCTAGATGAAATGCTATCACCAAGATGTCACTCAAACTGTTTTAGAGGATATCAAGTCAGATGTCATCCAAAAAGACTTTGAGACAAAACTCCGAAAAGTACTCTTACTATCATCTCTAATCCTAAAAAAGACTGATTTATCTGAAAAGGTTAAGCGAAATGCCATAAAAATTCTTAATGATGCTAAAAAGGAAAATACCCTTCAGTAAAACATCTTGTGGTCGTTGCCGCCTCTACATTATGCTTTACAAGTATTAAAACTAGAGATCCAGCTACCGAAAATCGATTGCAGATACAAGAGTTACTGAGGTGACCATCAGAAATAAGTGCAAAAGTCTTAAAAGCACTATTTCAATTGAAATTATTTTTGAATATCATAGTGTGTAACTTCTTTTTTATCTTGAATCTGCTCCTGATAATCTATTGCTATTATGCAATCATATGTGTGATATTTTTGTTTTGTATGATGTATCTAAATTAATTTTATTCTAACATGCTGATATTTTAAAGATGTGTGTATGTGTTTATAACTATACTCCATTGTAAAAATAAAAATAATTTATTCAAACAATTTCTACACTCCAATATTATTATTGTATGGATGTTTATACTTGAGATGGTAATACTTGGTAAATTAAATAATATTGTATGATTCACATTAGAGCTTATTTTCAATACGTTTGTTGACAAAATATTAACTATCACTTTTTTCAAATAACCTCAATGACTAATGAAGATATGGTAAAAAATTTGGCAGATAATTTTCAAAATAAAGGGTTAGAAATACTATATGCAATGTGCAATGGATATAATGAACCTGCAGATGTCCAAGGTGTCAAACCTGATATAATAGGATGGGATTCTGAACAGGAAATCTATCATTTGGGAATTGTTGCAGACTCTGAGACTATCACATTTGATTCTACTAAAGAAAAAATGGAAATTTTGGCAAAGATGATGATGGGTGTTGGAACATCAGAAGGAAAGCATCTGCCCTTTTATGTTGGAGTTACAAAAGATGCAAGTGATATTGCCGATAAAAAACTACAAGAAACCAACTTGTTATCTCAAGGAAATATACAAAAAATTCTAGTTTGAGCGGATATGTCTTCAATAATTTTCAGAGAACCATCAATTAGTGATGCTGATTCTATCTGGAATTTGGTAAAAAATAACAAACCCCTTGATGAGAATTCCAAATATCTTTATGTCTTACTTTGCCATCAATTCTCAAAAACATGTGTAGTGGCAGAATCTGGTTCTGATATTATCGGCTTTCTTTCGGGATTCATCTCTCCTAAAAGTCCAGACACTCTTTTTGTATGGCAGGCAGCTGTATCTAATGCATTTAGAAATAAAGGGATAGCCAAGGAACTTGTGTTAAAGGCACTATCTCAAACAGATCCTGATGTTAGATTTGTTGAGGCTACTGTTACTCCCTCTAACAAAGCATCTTTGAAATTTTTGCAAAATATAGCTACTCAACTTGATGGTGATTTTAAAAAGACACCTATGTTCTCAACCAAAATTCTGGGGGATGATCATGAACCAGAAGATCTTATTAGAATTGGACCTATTCAAAAAAATCTTTTGGAGGTAACAGCATGAAACAAATTAATGCACTAGAATCACAGGTAAGATCATATTGCCGAAAATATCCTGTGATGTTTGAAAAAGCAAAAGGTCCATTCCTAATTGATAAAGATGGAAAAAAATATTTTGATTTTCTTTGTGGTGCAGGTTCATTAAATTATGGACATAATAATTCTATTATGAAAAAAGAAATCATTAATTATCTAAATGATGATGGAATTACACATAGTTTAGATCTTGCAACAAAATCAAAAGAAGAATTTTTGAATTCATTTTCAAAACATATTTTGGCTCCTAGAAATCTAAACTACAAGATACAATTTACCGGACCTACTGGTACCAATGCAGTAGAAGCCGCATTAAAGATTGCAAGAAAGGTAACTGGTAGAACAAAAATTATTTCATTTACAAATGGTTTTCATGGTGTTACATTAGGTTCAGTAGCCGCTACAGGAAATAGTTTTCATAGAGGTGGTGCTGGAACTTCATTAAATGATGTTATCTTTATGCCATATGATGGTTATATGGGAAAGAAAATAAACACAATTGATTATCTACGACGTGTCTTAGAGGATAACAGTAGTGGAATTGATCTTCCAGCTGCTGTAATTTTAGAAACCATTCAAGGCGAAGGTGGAATAAACATAGCAAGCTCAAAATGGCTTCAATCATTGCAGGACTTATGTCATGAATTTGGAATATTGATGATTGTAGATGACATTCAGGTAGGATGTGGTCGTACAGGTACTTTTTTCAGTTTTGAGAATGTAGGAATCGAACCTGATTTGGTTGTAATGTCCAAATCTCTTAGTGGATTTGGATTACCTTTCTCTTTGCTTTTACTAAAACCTGATCTTGACAAGTGGAAACCAGGAGAGCATAATGGAACGTTTAGAGGAAATAATTTGGCTTTTCTTACTGCCAAGACCGCGATTGATTATTTTTGGACTACTCAGGAATTGGAAGCAGAAATTACCCTCAAATCAAATATTCTGAAAGAGAGATTAGAAAAAATGGCTAAAGAAAACATATCGTCAGATATTGAAGTACGTGGAAAAGGAATGGTCTATGGAATTGATTGTATTCTTGAAGATTTGGCCAGTGCCATTCAACACAGATGCTTTGAAAATGGGTTAATTCTTGAAACATGTGGATCCGATGATCATGTAGTAAAACTTCTTCCTGCTTTGACAATTTCTGACGATGAATTAAGAGAGGGTTTGGATATACTGGAGAAAAGTATCAAGCAAGTAATGAACCAATCTGACTTTCAAAAAAAACTTGAGGCTGAAATTGTTGAGAAATGATAGTACGAAATACTGAATTACTTCGTGGTACAAACCGACAAGTTAATTCAAAAAATTGGTCTAGCACAAGACTTCTTTTAAAAGATGATGACATGGGTTTCTCGTTTCATGAAACAATCCTTTATCCTAACACTGAAACTAAAATTTGGTACAAAAATCATCTTGAAGCCGTATATTGTATAGAAGGAGTTGGTGAGGTAGAAGAAGCTGATGGATTAAAACACAGTATTCGTCCTGGAATAATCTATGCGTTGGATAAACATGATAAACATATTCTTAGAGCATTTTCAAAAATGAGAATGATATGTGTATTTAATCCTGCACTTGTCGGACCTGAAACACATGATCCAGAAGGAGTATATCCATTATTAACAACAGGAGAAAAAAATGTCTCAAAGTAAATCTCAATTTGATTTTTATCCAACAAGAATGAACTCTGAATCAAAAATTATTCCACGAACTGATCCTGTTGTGTATTCTGATTCATATGATGATCTTTCTAAAGAACAAGTAGAATTTTTTGAGAACAATGGATATTTGATATTTGATGATTTGTTTTCTTCTGATGAGGTCAACAAACTTTTCGAAGAATTAAAATCTCTTTCTCGTGATGAAACAAAAAAGAAATTACCTCAATTCATCTTAGAAGAAACTCATAGAGACGTGCGTTCTATTTTTGAAATTCATAAAATCAGTAAAATTTATGGTAATCTTTGTAAAGACAAGAGAGTTTTAAAAAAAGTACAACAACTCCTTGGAAGCAAAGTATACATTCACCAATCACGAGTAAATCTAAAACCCGGATTTGATGGTAAAGAATTCTATTGGCATTCGGATTTTGAGACTTGGCATTCTGAGGATGGGATGCCTAACATGCATGCAGTATCATGTTCAATTAGTCTTACAAAAAACTATGAGTTTAATGGACCCTTGATGGTTATTCCTGGTTCTCACAAAGAATTTGTTTCATGCAGTGGGAAAACCCCTGATGAACACTACAAACAATCTCTAAAAAGACAAGAGATAGGCACACCTGATAAAGAAATCTTGGAACAAATGGTTGAAAAAAGTAAAATTGTATCGGCAAAGGGCAATGCAGGGTCTGTCATCATTTTTGATTGTAATATAATGCATGGTTCTAATGGAAACATCACTCCTTATCCTAGAAGTAATGCCTTCTTTGTTTACAACAGCATCCACAACAAACTAGTTGAACCATTTTGTGGATTGAATCCTAGACCTGATTATATTGCAGACAGAGAATTCTCGCCTCTTGAATCTGTAGAAAGTTTTCTTTGATTTGTTAGTTTCATGATTTTCTATTATTCAGAATCATATTTGCAATAATCGCTTTAGTTATCTACAAAAATATTTTATAAAAAACAATTCTATGATACAATTATCATAATTAAATTTCAAAGTTTAAGTTACTACGTCTAAAATTTGTTCATTTCTCCAGGTCCGTATTCATCATATGTTTTCTTTCTTAGTTCGTCGAGCTTTTCTATTTCTTTTTCTTCTCTGATCTGATTTCCTGAATAAATTGTGCGTATAGGCCATGGAATTCTTATGTCGTGTTTCTTAAATTCTTGATATATCATCAATCTGAGATTACTTTTCATTTTAAACTGCGAACCATAATCTCTAACATATATCCACATTTCAAACATTAATGCTGAATCTCCAAAATCATCAAAAAGAACCCAAGGTTGCGTTACATCTACTATTTCATGATCACACCCACAGCTAGGTTTATTCTTATCAAGGTATGGGCATCTTTCTTGAACTGCCAAATGCCTGCCATTTTCATCTACAATTTCTTTCATTGCTCTCTTTCCGACTTTAACTAGAATTGAGCAAACTTGTTGAGGATCATTTAGATACGACGTGCCTATTTTTATAAGGGCGGGAACATACCCATAATCCTTTGAAAAATTAACTACTTTCGTTCCTACCATCTGTCTTGTAGGAAAAATTGCAATTGATTCGTTTAATGCATGTCTTATGTAAGTGATCCTTGTGGTTATTTTGTGCACATATCCATTGTAATCTTCAATTAAAACACGATCTCCTTCTACGAATACCTTGTCCTTTCTAATCATTAAATATGCAAACAAATTTTCTAAAGTCTCTTTTAATGCAAATCCAATACCTACTCCCAATCCTGCAAGAGCTGTCCCCAAAACAAACAAGTCTACGTTCCACCATACTAAAAGACCAATTAAAAAACCCGAAAAAATCAAAGGAGGAATAAATGACGTCAAGGATTTTGGCATTAACTCTTTTTGTTTTTCAGAATATCCTGCAGGCCTTGCACCCGGTTTGATTGGGTCATAGTAACGTAATCTTTTCTCACTTCTCCATTGATCGATAGAAAAAATTTCATTTGGTTCAGCACCCGGTCTTAGTTTCTGACCTACTTGGTTATTACCGCTTGTGCAATCTTGATAATACTTTTCATATTTCTCTCTCTCTGATTTTTTCCATGTCTCAAATGGATCTTTTACTAACGGGACAAGCGTGCCAATTTCAAATCCCTTATTCGTTCTAAATTTTTCAAGCGTTTTTCTACCTTCTTTTGTTTCAAGCAGTCGTTTGAATTCTGCCTTATCCATGTCTTCGGGAGGTTCTTTTGGTGGTTGCCATTTGTATATCGTGTGGAAAAAATCATTATCATCATCACCAAATCCTCTTTTCTCTTTCCATATTATGAAATCCTGCTTTTCTTCATTAGAGGCATTTTGCTTTCTGATGACTATTGGAATCAAATATGATGTCGTATAGCCTATTATCACCAGATTCAAACTGTTCAAAATCTTTGCAAAAATTTGTTGAGGTGTATCTATTCCTTGTTGATCATCAAGAAATATCCCTGTGATTTGAACATAACCATTTACTGCTGTAATTAAAATTAATGCAAAAATTGGTAAAAGTACACTTCTAACAAAATTTGACAGATGTGATCTTGTATAGCTAAATTTTCTTGTTAATATCCAGTTTGAAAATTTTCTGTATACAAGAATGATCGTAATTATTCCTACCAATAATGTCAAACAAGCGAATTGAAGGGATTCATCAGATAATAATAACTCTGAAACAGAATTAAACTCTCCAATAACTTCGGCCATTTTAATTCCTATACGATAATGAAAATAAAATTAAAACATTAAACGTCATAAATCTTGTTTGAAATTTTATTATTTATTCTCCAATAAGCTAATTTGTTTATAATCAATTTTGTAGCTTAAAAATCTGAGCCCAAAACGACCTTTTATGTTCATCAGGCATTGCCTATGAACTATGTCTATATTTAAAATTGTAACGGAAATAATTTTTCGATCTTTTAATAACTAGTTTATTTTGTATAATATAACAACATGAAAATATCATTCCTAGCAATTTTTGTAGTCGCTGTTTTGTTGACAGGAACCATTGCAGGCCCTATTGGGTTAATTCAATCTGCAGATGCTCTAAAAAGTAAAGGAAACTCTGCCAGTGCAATTAACTCCAAAAAAGTTTGTGGAGATAGACTTTGTTCTGAACCTCCAAAAAATGAGGTAAAATCTTCTGATAAAACAAAAGAAGAAATAAAATCTGAAAAGAAAACAGAATCTGCTACAAAAGCACAAGAAGCTCCAAAAAAGGATACAAAATCTGAGACAATGGAAAAAGCCCAAGAAGTAGCCACATTGAAAGTTCCCAAGACTGTTACTGGTGTGATTACTTCAGTACAAGATCCTGGACAAGGACATGAAAATCATCAACTTGCTATACTTTTACCACCCAGTGACAAAGTATATCGTGGATATGTCTCTTTTACTGCAACTGAAAATGTTCAGCTAGTTGCATTACACGGTCCGCTAAAAGCAGGTATGGATAAAGGACAAGCAATTTGGACAACTGATGGTAAAACAAAATTTGGTCTAACATTTGTAGATAGAGAAAGCTCTACTGGTGTTTGGCAATTTACAGGAAATGCAGTAGCACTCCATACAAAAAATACTGAACCATTCACCGTAAGCTATTCAATAACTTACACAGAACAAATTGTAGATGGTCAAAAAGTATTCAGAAGCACTATGACCTCAGTACAAGATCCTGGAATCGGACATGAAAATCACCAGCTTGCATTATTGTTAGCCCCAAGAGACAAAGCATATTCAGGATATTTGACATATGATGCATCTGAACCAGTTCAGATTGTGACTTTGATAGGACCGTTATCCAAAGGAGAACTTAGAGGATTGCCCTCATGGACTCCTGATGGTGAAACATTCTTTGCATTGTCGATTGTTCCTATAAAAGCTTCAGGCTCAGTACAATTTTCGGGAAATGCAATAGCACTCCATACTACAAATACTGAACCATTTACTGTAAGCTACTCTCTGGTGCTTACCAAGTAATTTTTTTTATATGAAGAAAAATTATGATAAACATGAATTTTCTTGCAATTTCAATAATGGCTATCTTGGTAACTGGTGTTATTGCCCCTTCATTACAATATTCTAATGCTGACATACTGCCACCCAACCATCAAGTGGATATAGGAATTCCAACAGAAGATGTTGTATGTGATAGTGGTTTGTATAAAGTCATACGTACTGTAAGTAATTCTATAGTATGTGTTAAAGCAAAAAATGTCTTAAAACTTGTTGCTAATGGATGGGCAACTACTGTTGACAAGGAACCTATTGATGAAGAGGTACTTAACACAATAATTAATAGAAAAAGCATTGATCTTGCCCAAATCAACATTCTTGAAACTGTTGCACTAAAGACACAAACTGGTACTGCCGCTTCTGGAAAATCAGTATCTAACTATGACATTATTTTTGAGATATGTGCTTATGCTCCAATTTATGCTCCCGATGTTAATGTTGCTTCTGACAGTGAAACCAAACACTATGAATTAGCAAATTTGATTGATGCTGATTCATGTGTGATTAGTGTAACAAAAATAAAGGCTACTGATCCAACTTCTATCAAAATTATTTTGCTAAACAAAGGAGATATCTCTGAAAAAGTTGTAATGCTTCAAAATGAACTTGATTCATTAAAAGAACAATTGACAACTATTAGATCATCCCTAAAAGTCACTGATCCTGATTCACAAAAACAAGGAGTCAAAATCGCTGAACTCCGAAAACAAATTAATGATAAACGTGAACAACTTCACAGAACCTTATTTGCTATTCATTCACCTTCCACAGCAAAAGATAAAATTGGTGAAATGACATTCTCAGGAAAAGTTATTGAAGGAAATTCTGCAAGTGTGTTGTCTGTTTTAAATGCAACGCAGACACCTGGTCTTTATGATGCTATATTTGAGGTATGTGCAGGATCAACTACAATAAAACTTCCAGTAATCAAAATAACTTCTGATAAACAATCTCAAACCATAAAGATGGGTGATAAGATATCTGCAAACTCTTGTCAAATGACTTCTGTAAAAATAGAGGCAAATGACAAATCTACAATATCTGTAACTCCTGCTGGAAATGCTGATTCATCAAACAAAGCATCTGACTTGGAAGTACGAATTAGTGGTTTACAAGCATCAATGATACAAGAAAAACAATCTCTAAAATCATTAATTCATAATCCTGATAGACCTGAAAACTTTGTAGAACTAGTTGATACACATGTAATCAAAATTATGGAGTTGAGAAATCAACTAATTCTTGCAAAGGCAGAATTTAGCAAGATTATGTATCAAACCTATAACTAGTATGGAAAATAAAATAATTCTTACATTCTCTTATTACAATTCTTGGTTTTAGTTTAATCCTATTTTGGGTCTAACTATGTCTATAACATAAGCTAATTACTTGAAAATAATAATATTTGTCTACTATGTCTTATGTCATATGTTGTTTTAGGTAATACATGATCTATCTAATGAAGAAAATATGTTTATTTGCATTGGCATCCGTGCTTGTCTTAATAATAAGTTATGATGGTGCTTTTGCTACATCAGAAATAACTTTAGATGTTGACAAAACTAAGTTTGAACCAACTTCAAGAATATTTGTAACTGGAACAATTGATCCTGGAATTCAATTCTATGAACCAGTTGAAATTGTGATGTATGATCCAAATGGAAACGCTATCATACACATTCAGAGTACAATTAATGAAAACAACCAATTTTCAGCTTTGATTACTGGCCCTTTAGGCTCCTTTGATTCAGGAGTCTATGGGATAGTGGCAACACATACTTCAACTAATGATATTGCAACTGTAGTTATTGAAATTGATGAATTCAAGGCTGATATTCGTAATATGATTATGGATCCATTAGAACAAACTATTGCAGGAATACTCCCTAACAATGTAATTTGTGATGAAAATCTTATACTGATGGAAACTGAATCTGCTGAATCAGCAGCATGTGTTACCGCCTCAACTGCAATAGTTCTTGAAGACAGAAAATGGGGAAAAATACTCTGAATTTTTTATAAAAATCTGTTGAATATGCAAATATTGGATTTTTAATTCATTCTGTAACTTTGATTTCTGAGGAATCTGCTTTAAACCCTATTTTGGCATGAGTTCCATCACAACTAGGTTGAGTTTGAGATCTTCCACATCTACACAATGTTATGGATGTCTTTTCGTCAACCTCTACTAGTAATGGTCCATCTTTTAATGCTTTGATAATTACATTTGCCATAAATACAATTCAGAAATAATCTTGTAAAAATCCTTTTAAGCTAAATTTGTAACTTTAAGCTTCTTTATGAAAAAGCACTAAAGTAATTTTAACAAGTAATCACATCAATGACAAAATTAACACAACTTCAAAAACTGGTAAATGAAAAAGGTGAGTTAATGGTAATGTCTGATACCGGTGAAAAATTCGAACTTCACAAGCATAATGTGAAGTTTGATGAATCCTCTGATCTAGTTGAAATTGACGGTGGTACAAAGAAATTTTGGCTTATACCATCAAAGATAGCATACTACTGGACTCATGATAAAGCCAGAGAGGACTAGTCTTATTTTTTTATTTTGTTAAATATGACAAAAATAAATAACATTGTACAAAGCAATCTCTCTAACAAAGAAATTAACTCTATTATTCATGTAATTATTGAACCTCAAAAAATTCATGATGTCTTTTTTGAAAATCATACTGTCAAAATATTAATTCAAGATATGGATCATAAAACAATACAAAAATCTTCTGAACAATTAAAAGAAATTTTGTATCCTATGATACCCACATCATACATAATCTCTCTTGAAAAATATTGATTTTTACTTCTTTCAAATATTGCAGACTTTATGTTTGAATTTTTAATCTTTTAGATTTCCTCATATCTTTAGTTTTTTTATGTGATACTTGATTTTTGTTTCAATCTTGCCAATGTTTTCTTTACTAGTAAAACAGTCACGTCCGGTGTTGTATTACATAATTTAAGTTCCAACCAAAAATTAGATATTTTACCGACTGTGTATTCGTAATAATAAGATCAAATGCTGTTTTTTACTATTTTTTAGAGGCCCATTTTTATGTACAACCAGTTGTTTTGTAAAATATGATATACTGTATCAAATATCTTGATTGATTTTTTTGACATTTTTACTAGCATTGATATATTGAAAATTCCTTTTCTCACATTTTTCACATAATAGAAATATAATTGAGGCTTGAATGTCAATTTCACCAATAAACTTTCCACAACTAGAGCATTTTACCTGTTTTTTGTCATAAATATTCATTTTATCTAATATGGACATATTTTTATTTATTTTATATTAAGCTCGACTCTTGAAATTACTACTTTTTATGAACGTGATCTTATAGTTATCTGAAACATAGATAGTATATGACCTATGAAGTTTTAGTGACTTGTAATGACGGAAAACGAAATTATGCAATTAAGAGACTGAAAGAATTTCACGATATAAAGAATATACAACAAAGAAAAAATCCAAACGAAGTTTTAGCACAAGTAAAATCTGATGATAAGAACTATGTGATGACAAATATAGTTCAAAGAATTCAAGACATAGATGGAATTTCTGGTACATCTGTTCTACCATTTGTCTAAAACAAAATTATTTTTTATTTTGTAATCTTGCTAAATTTTATTGAGTTTGCATAAATTTTTTCTGATGTGTTTATTATTTAATTGTGTAAAATTGTTCATGATTAATGGCAACAAAAAGACGATCAGCTACTAGAAAAGCAAAAAGATCCGTAAGAAAAGCTGCAAGAACAACAAAAAGAACAGCAGCCAAAGCAAAGAAAACTGTTAGAAAAGCAAAAAAAACGGTAAGAAAAACTGCAAGAACAGTTAGCAAAGCAAAGAGAAGAGCACAACTAGTAGCAAATAAGAGAAAAAGAGATCTTCAGAAAGCAAACACCAAAGTCAAAAGCATGAAGAAGGCTCTAAGAAATGCAGAAAAAGCTGCTAGAAAACAAAAATCGACATATCAAAAGGCTCTAAAAAGAGCAACCCAAACCAAATAATTTTTCTCTTTTTTTATTTTTAATTACATTGAAACTCGCTAATACTAAGAATCTCTATTTGGGTATAATTTTTTAGGAAATGTTGAATAGTTTTTTTGCATTTTTAAACATAAAATTATCTCTGAACTCTTTTTTGATATTTAATTTAGCTACAAAATTAAGATATGAATCCATCGAACTAATTGGCCAATCTGTTCCATATAATAAATAACGTGGTTCTCCTGCATAATTTATCAATTCTGCAACTTTTTCCTTCACCATCTTTTCAAAAAAATGATCAAAAGAACCTACTACTAGACCTGAAACGTCTGCATAGACATTTTTATTTTTATAAATGACCTCTTGTGCATCTTGAATCCAAGGGTTTCCTAAATGACACATGACTATTTTTAATTCAGGATTGTCCACTGCAACTTCATCAAGATTCAAAGGTCTTGCAAAACGAAGTTTACCTTTCTCAGAGTATGTGTCACCTGTGTGAAACATTGCAGGGATTCCAAATTCTACACATGTATCATATACTTTTTGATATTTTTCATCATATGGATAATAGTGTTCATAACCAGAATAAATTTTCAAAGCTTTAATTTTTCCATTTTTAATCAGTTCTCTATACTCTTTTAGATCTTCTTCTGTGTGATTATCAATTGTGAATCCTGCCGCGACTCCAAGATTATCATATTTCTTTATGGCCTCAATAATTTGTTTTGTAGATGGTCTTTTAGAATTTACTTTATATGATGATAAAATTATAGCATAATCTACATTATTCCCATTCATTTCGTTTTGCAGTTCTTCAATTCTGTCATCTAAGGATGGAACGTTTTGCAATAATTCGTACTGGTTGACGTGAACATGGCAATCAATGATCATTTTTTTCTACAAACTTTGGATTTTTCCATTCAATAAAAGTTGCATAGTTTAATGAGCGTGGATCTTTCATATAATTTGGTAAAATTTTGATGAATTTGAATTTGTTTCGAAATTGAAAAAGTAATACAGGCTCTTTGATTTCATGTCGCTTAACTTTTTGTACATATTCTAATGGAGACATATTTTTTGCGTGTTCGCAATAATTGAGTATTCTGCCACCGGCAATAATTCTACGTAAATTAAGTTTTATAGCAAGATTCTTTCTTGCATTATACAGTTTTGTAGCAACTCCTAATCTTCTATAATCGGGATGTGATGATATATCTGCACCATACAATGTGTCTCCTTTGGGATCGTGATTTTCGAAGAAACTATTTCCACACACAGACATCCATGTATGCTCTTTGTGTTCTGGATGAAGTGTGATTATTAAACTACTGCAAGAACCTACAATTTTTCCTTTATACTCTGCTACAAATTGTCCTTCTGGGAAAACTTGAAGATGTGCCTTCAAATGTTTTGGCTTCCAGAAAATTCCTTTTGAGGCTATGGTTGGAAAAGATATCTTTTGTAACTCTACGATTTGAGGAAAGTCTTTTTCTTCCATTTGTCTAACTGTGACTGTATATTTTTTTTCAGAATTCATTTTAAATCATTATTTGAAAACATGGAAAACATTTTTAATAATATTGTTAAGATTTTACTTTAATTTTAATGACATCCCTTGGTTCATTTTTTGTTTATTAGTTAGTTCATTGGTTTTTTCAGGCAATAAAGAACTGTAAGATCATGATTTGATGTCTTTGTACTAAGTTCTCCGTATTTTTTTTGAAGAACTTCATATTCCTTATTTCTACATTATATCGTGTTTTAGTGGAATTCATTTTATGATTTGATGTCTATACTTTTGATGTATTTTGCTGCAAACGGTTTAAGAAGTTTGGATACCTTTCGAATTGTCACTATACTGATGTCTGTTTTTTGTGAAATTTTTGCCATTGGAATATAGTCATTGTTATTAATTGCTGAGAGATATATTGATGCACTAGCTATGCCTATTGGATTTTTACCTACATGACTTCCATCCTTTTTAAAATCATCAATTATTTTGTGTGCAAGTCTAGCTGTCTTTTCGCTAACTGACAATGTATTTGCGACTTTGGATGTATAATCTATTTCTGTTGCATTTATTTTCAATTCTAGGCTTTTTACAAGTCGTCTATATGTTTTAGATAATAGTTTTCTTTTCATGTTTGCAACTTTAGATATCTCATCAGCGCTTCTTGGAATACTAAGCTGTTTACATGCGGTGTATACTGATGCTGCCATAATTGAGGGGATTGAACTGCCTCTGATAATATTTTTCTCCATTGCTTTTCTATAGATATATGCTGAATGTTCTTTTGCGTTTTCTGGAATATTGAGTTTGCTGGCATAAGCATCTAAAATAGTAAATGCTCTAACAAGATTTTTCTCTTTTTTATCCATCTTAATACGTGAATCCCAAAATCTTAATCTTGAAAAATGTATTTTGTTTTTAACAAGTATTTTATTTCCATTTGCATCAAAATTCCCTTTTGATATTATGGATGATTTTGACATATCTGATATGGCAATTTTTGATGGGGGACCATTTCGTGTTTTATTCATATAGTCATCCTTAGTTAACATGTTTGATTCATCAGATCTATCTACTGATTTCTCTAATAACACAATTCCGCAATTACTACAAAAAATTTCCCCTGTATTGACATCTGTGATTGGTGATGTGTGTTTTTCATTAAAACAATATTCTAGTATTTGTTTCATAATCCTTAATTTGTGTATAATTTTTATTACTTTTCATAATGTTATAAGCTGAAAATAACCTGATCAGCTTAATAGTGATTGATAATGCTATTGAAAATTATTCAATCCTTGCTGATTATTTCATTAATTGATGATTTTTCTAAACAAATTCAATACTGTATTGGCGATCAAACGGGAATTGGCATTTTTTTTAACTGATATCATTACCAAATTACCATAAATTGGAATACTTATCATTTGAATTTTTTTTCTATATGTTACAATAAATTCTAATTGACCCAATTCATCATCAAAATCTTTAATTAAAGACGATTCTAATTTCAATTTCAAGTATAGACCTCTGGATTTTTTATCTGGTAGTAAAAATTTTACTCTGTTTTGTTTTTTCTCAAGAATCAAATTGCCCATTTTGTTCAATATGCAAATATATCGAATATCCTTATTTTGTAAAATCTTTTTACAAATATCATCAAAGTTTTTAATTTTTTTACTTGTTATTATTGCCATGAAATAATCTCTAGTTATTTTGTGATTTTTCTGGCCACATTTCCTCCCATGTATCATAAAATGCATTCATAGAATTCTGGTATGTGTCAAGTCTAACAATGGTGTTATTATACAATCTTTGTTGCATGTTAAATCCAAAATCTTGAAGATTCTTTTTTGATGGCTCATCTAAGATTTTTTTATGTTCTTCCTTCATACTGGGAAAATCTTTCATATAATCCATGTTGATTTTTTTGATCCAGGAATTTACAAACATCTTCATAGTGTTGGGATTTGTTTTTTCCGCTTTTTTTATTACTTCGGAATATATTTTATTCATTTCTAAAATAGAATTTTGTGCTACTGTAATTGATGATTTTAGTGTCATCATGTTGTGAAAATATCTACATTTTAAATCATGCCAAGATGTGGATTGTTTTACTTGCATATTCTGTATTGTGTTTGAACTTAGATAGATTCTTGTAAGCTTTCTATGTGAAAATAAGCTTGAAAAGATAATGTTATCATTTTTGTATACATAATGTCAAATGTAATCTGCCCTAAATATTATTATGGAAAATCAAGATGAAAAATTTGGAATTGTAATGTCTATTGTTGTGACTGCTATTGCACTTGTACTTGTTGGTAGCACAAGTGCTACACATGATGGGTCAATTTCTGCTCAGGGCGAATGGGTAATTGATCAAACAACTTCAGAATTGAAAAATGTTCCAGATACGATACAAGATCTTACATCTGATGCATTAGATACTGCCGATACTATAATTGAAGAATCTAATTCTATGTATGAAGCAGTAGATAGGACTACAAATACGATTGAGAATAAATTGCCAAATGTTCCAAAAGTAATAAAACAAAATGATGGGAAGTTACTTGAACTAGTCAGTATTCCTCCAGAAACTAGTGTTCCTGGATGTGAAGAGTCAAACACGTGTTTTCTTCCAGCAGTTGCTACTTTGTCAACTGGTGGTGAAGTAATATGGACAAACCATGATGATATTCCTCATACAATTACTTCTGGAAATCCACAAAATGGTCCTGATGGGTTATTTGACAGTGGATTGATGATGCCTGGTGATACTTACTCTCTTACGTTTGATCTTGTGTTTGAATATGATTACTTTTGTCTTGTTCATCCTTGGATGCAAGGCAGCATAGTAGTTACATAATCTCTTTTTTTAATCTGAAAATTCTCTAATGAGAAAAATCTAATTTGGATATTTGTATTTAGTCATAACTAATAATATTGAGTATTTTAAAAATTCAAAAATCTTTTAATAATTTAAGGAAAATTCTTTCTGCCTATACGCCATTTTTCCAATCTTTTTCTTTCATATTCTTCTAAATCTCGATTTTTTACCATGACATTACTACGTTAGCATAATCTATAACAAATAATCAATAACCTACTTGAAATTAAATGAATGAGCTTACGAACTCATAAAAACTATTTTTGTTAAATTGCTTCATGGGAACTTCCTATTTACTTCTACTGTGTACGGTTCACAAAAACATTGAGATTGCAGACACCATTCGAAAATTTCCGGGGGTGAAGGAAGCTATCCCTGTAATAGGTGCATATGATTGTGTTGTAAAAACTGAAATGACGTCTCCTGACGACGTTAATAATCTTGTTTTGACTAGTATCCGTCCTCTAGCTCATGTACGTAGTGTTCTTACTTTGCATGATGCGCCAAAATTGCTTTTATCAGAAAATGCCTGACAATTCTGAGATAAGTATCTACGTTTTTGATGATACTATAGTTGTAAAAAACAAAAAAAATCTGCAAAAACAATTTCCACGATGTGGAATTACAAAAGTAGAATCCTTTGTTTTAGATATGGCAAAACAAGGACATTTGGATGAACTTTTGTGTTGAAATGTATTATGTTTTTTAATATATATCACAACTGCTTTTAATGAGTTTAATTATTTTTAATTATGATAAATTTTGAAAACACCTCCGCAGAATTTTTGGAACTTGCAAGTGAAGTTAGGCTCAAAATATTATTTGATTTAATTCAGAAACCATCAAGACTTACTACGCTGTCAAAAAAATACAATGTTACTCCACAAGAAATTCATAGAAACTTTGAACGTATGTCCAATTCTGGTTTAATCGTTAAACAGGGAAACAACTTTTATGCACTAACCACTTTTGGCAAAGCAATTTGTACCCAAATCCATTCATTTTCTTATCTTTCTCAAAATAAAAAATATTTCACATCTCATAATTTTGGAAATCTTCCCTCTAAATTTTTACGACGTATTGGTGATTTGAGCAATTCTGAGGAGATAATTGGTGTATCAAAAGTGTTGGAGACCTGGAAGAAAATCTATCGAACTGCAGATGACTATATTTTCAATATTTTGAATGAAACTCCTCTAGATCTTATTGAATTAATGATTAAGCGAGTAAAACGTGGGACCAAATACTGTCATATCATTTCTGAGGATGCCTCAATACCCAAAGGAAGAAAGCAACTACTTGAAAAGTCCGGATTTTATCCTTTGTTAGAATCTAACAAAATTGAAAGAAGAATGATAAAATCAGTTCAAGTTTCAGTTATTTTAAATGAAAAATATGCAGGATTGATGTTTCCTGATTTGACAGGAAAACCAGATCTTCGTTCAATGTTTTTTAGCCAGGATGATGCATTTAGAGAATGGTGTTTGGACTATTTTAAACACTGCTGGAACGTTTCAGACCCTTTCAAGGAATTTAAATTAAAAGAATAAGCTGAAAATAAATTTCAAAGCTTACAAGAGCCTATATTCTTAAAACATTAAAATCCAAATATGGAAAAATTTTTTGATCCTAAAAAATCATACGTTGCATGTGAAGAAACTATCAAAAATTATCTGTGTTCTCTTTCTGATTCTCAACTCAAAACATTGTTTGATAATTTGGAATATACCCCTTTTTCAAAACTGTTGATGCAAGAATACAAAAAACGATTTCGAAATACAAATATCAATAGATGAAATTATGAAAACAAATAATCGAATGCATAGTACTTTTACAATGAAAAAACTATTTGATACATGCAAACTAGAAGGACAGTGGAAACGTGTTGATGATTCTATTCCTCTTTGCTATGTTTCACTAGAAGACGGTGCGTCAATAGAACTTAAAATGATTAAAGCTAATTTCACTGAATCATACAGTTTCAAAAAAAACTCTTTCATAATAATTAAAGATAGTATTGCTGAATTTTATGAAGAGGATTTATCTGGATAAAATTGCCTGAAATATTATTTGCAATATTATCACTAGTAATTACTATTACATTCTATTTTATCACAAGACACGTAATAAATACAAAATTACAAGATCTTCAGGGATCTGACAAACTATTGGGAATGATTCTGATCTTTATTACTTTAGGTGAGGTGGTGTATCTTGGAACCACTTTTGGTTTATTTAATATGGCTTTAGAAATGATTACTTCGATTGGAGCGACGGCTGTAGTTATTGGAATAGCGCTACAAAATCAATTAAAAAATGCAATTTCTGGTATTACTATTTTTTTGAGTTCACAAATTAATGTAGGTGATACAATAGAATTTGATTATGTAGAATGTACGATCACAGGCTTGCATTTAACAAAAATAACTGCAATTACTACGGAAGGAGTAAGGGTAATAATTCCTAATCATAAGTTCAGTGAAGAAATGGTCCAAATTTATCCAAGAAGTCTAAACTTGATGCAAGAAAACAATAACGGGAACAAAATTGCCCCTAAAACAAAATGATTCCAAAAAATATAGCCGTAGTTTTTGTTACTGAAAATATTAAGAAAAGGACATTTGATTATGGGCTTGATTTTGCAAAAAAATTTGACAGTAAAATTATCATTCTCCAATCTCTATACAGACAACCTCCAAAATTTGCTTTTTTTGAAACAAAAGGTGACGAAAAACGAAGAGAGCGACAAAAAAAATCTTGCTTGAAATCTCTTGAGGATTTTGTTAAAATGGGAGAAAAATTTGATATCTCAGTCAAGACTAAAGTAGTTCTTTCAGATCCTATCTCTAAAGGAATCATATCATATGTGAATAGCAAAGATATTGATCTTGTCATTTTAGATTCACTTAAACTCAAATCTTTTGAAGAAGTATTTTTTGGAAATATTGTATCTGAACTACACAAAAATCTGAAATGTCCTATTTTACTTCTTAACTAATCTTCCAAATTCAGTTTGCTCCATGAAATTAATCTAATTCATTTATGAAATGTAACATATTTTTGAAATGATATTTTGTGTGTAATGACTTGTTTCTTACCTGAATGTTGGCCAAATAGATCTTGTAAAAAACATCGTGGAAATTCCATAAAACGAAAAAATATTATTAATGCTAATTTATTCAAAATGACCTTACATCTATGGAGTTACTAAACCATGTCCATATCAATCTGGAACATTGAAAAATTTTGATTATGTGTCTACATTTGGTATCTGAAGATTAAATTTCTGGTTCTTTTTTAGAACATTTTTCACATAACACTGGTTTATCTCGAACATAAACTAATTTTGCATCTTTCTCTGTTATTCCACACCTAAAGCATTCATCTACTCTTACCATGCTATATTGTGTCTTTTCTAATATTTTTCTTTTTAATTTTGAATTAGTAGAATTTTATGATATGCAATCACATGTTTTATGATAACATCTGGGAAGAGTATAGTTTTAGTGAAATCTAGATTTAAAAAATAACATAAAAAATTCAGTCAATATTCTCTATTACTAATCTTTGATTTTTATTACCATTTTTCAAAATTGCATCATTGACTGGGGATGGATCATCTAAAATTTCAATTCGTGAAATTGTATTAAAGGGAACCATTATTGCTCTGATTGTCACTATTCCATCGCTTTCTACATTTGTTCTGATATGGATTCTTCTTGATGATCTATTTTTAGGAGTAATATTGGGTGCTTTTGTTCATTTTATTGCTATGGGATTCTCTTTAAAAATTTCTAAGAAAATACTAGTCAAAAAATAGATGAATAGATCATTTATTTCATCGTAATTCATTTTCAAAATAATGGATTTGTCTAGAATTGAAAATGATCTAATTTCTGAAATCAAATTAGAACCAATTCAAGCTAAAACGTATCTGTTGGTTACCTGTTTCGGAAAAATGTCTCCTGCAAAAATTGCTGAAAAATTAAACATATCTGTGGAAGATGCAAAAAAGGCATCCATGGATTTAATGACTCTTGGTGCTTTTATTGATATTACTGAAACCGAATTTGAAGCAATGCATCCAAGGTTTACTGCAGTTAATATGTACAGAAGAATGTGTGAGCGAAAAAATATTCCCTTTGGTCGAAACAAAATTGTCGATAATATAGGAGTAATTTTAGAAAAATCCTATGATGATGCAAGAACTAAATAATGCTAATAATGGATGACCAACATTGAGTGTTGACACAGAAACTTGTAAACATCAGCCGGTTTACTTTGGAGTAGTAAACATCAACATAGATGAGAGAACCATTGGGTCTGTCGATGTTTGGAGATGTGGAGTTTGCAAGAAACGATTTTGTGAAGAAAAGCAATTGGGAATTGAAGAAATCGCAGATCTGGTAGGAATGCCAAAAATTGACCCTGATGCAAAATGGGCAGTTACTATATGTAAATTACAACAAGGAAAATACAAATGGAAATTAGTAAGACTAACTGAAAACGGAGAAATAAAACATGAATGTCTTGATGAACAAATAATTCCACTCAAAATAAACAATTTCAAAATTGAAGATGATAAGCATTGGAGCTTTTTAATTGATGATAATATTAACAAGGCAGTAGAAATTTAATTTCTAAAATGGATCTTAAAGTTCACATCAATAATATTCATGGGAGCCAGATGGCTGCAAAAATTACTGGAAAGTTTACTATAGATGGTAATGAATTTCGTTTTAATGCAATCGCATTTGGTAGAATAGGTGGACAAAATATTGGTGCAAAGATTTCAAAAAATACTGAGAAAGAATTAGAAAAATTAGGATACGATGTTGAAGAAGTTATTTTGGTGCTTCAGAAAAACTTACTCCAAGGAGATTTGACACTTCCAGAGGGTCTTAAAAAAGAATCATTTGTTGATGACTAAAATTCTGCTTCTTCTAATGCCTTAGCACAAGAACAATTTCTAGTTTTAGGAATTTGATCAATTAATTCTGTAAGCACTTTCTTTGTTTTCTCTACATTTTTTGATAGTGTCTCTAACACTTCTTTTGCAGTAACTGGCTTTTCAGCCCAGACATCATAATCTGTAACTGTTGAAATTGATGCATAACACATTTGTGCTTCTCGTGCTAATTGACATTCTGGAACCAAAGTCATTCCAATAATATCTGCTCCCGTTGTTCTGTAGAATTTAGATTCTGCTTTAGTTGAAAACCTGGGACCTTCAATGCAGACATAAGTGCAATCTTTGTGCATTTTCAAATCCTCATTGTCTGTAACCTTCAGAATTGATGCTTGTAATTCAGGACAAAAAGGATCTGCAACTGAAATGTGGATTACTTTTCCTTCTTCTGAAAATGAACCATTTCGAGATTTTGTAAAGTCTAAAAATTGTGACGGTAATGCAAAATGTCCTGGTTCTAATTCTTCTTTAAGACTTCCAACTGCAGAAGGTGCAATAATTCTTGTAATTCCTAATTCTTTGAATGCCCAAATGTTTGCTTTAAAATTTATCATGTGTGGTGGAATCGTGTGTTTTTTTCCATGTCTGGGAAGAAAAGCAATTTTTCTTCCATTGAAAATACCGACAGTTATGGTATCTGAAGGTTTGCCATATGGTGTATCAATATCAATCTCTTGTGGATTTTCAAGTAGTCCTGAATCATAAATGCCAGTTCCCCCAAAAATCCCAATCTCTACATCTTTTTCCATTAATATTTCACCAATGATTTACAATTATAATTGCTAATTCCTTTCATTCCATTTAATTCTGTTAGCTCTATGATGAATGCAAATCCTGAAACTTTGCCTCCAACTTTTTCAATTAATTTTGCAGATGCTTTTGCAGTACCCCCGGTAGCTAGTAAATCGTCACAGATGAGAACTCTTTGACCTTTCTCAATAATGTCTTTTTGAATTTCTATAGTGTCTTTTCCGTATTCAATTGTGTATGATAATTTGACTGTTTTTCCAGGCAATTTACCTGCTTTTCTAATCATCATCATGCCTTTGTTATATCGTGAGGCTAAAATACATGCAAGAATGAATCCGCGTGATTCAATTCCTGCAAAGACATCGATATCTTTAGTATGAAAATATTTAGAAAATTCATCTGCAATTTCTGTTAATGCCGATGGATCTTTCAAGATTGGACTAAAATCTCTAAATAAAATACCTTTTTTAGGAAAATTTGGATATTCTGCTATTTTGTCTTTTAAGTTCATGAGAATCTACTTTTTAGGTGAAATAAAATTGTTTGATACTATTCTATCTCAAAAGTTGTTTCAGCTGTATTTTGTGCGTCAGAAACTATTATTGTATATGTTCCAGGTTCAGTATCTGCTGGAATATACCATGGTAAATTAATGTCTCCTGCTTTAGATGCTGGCATCGAAAGAGGAGAGTTCAATATTGTTTGACCATCCGCATCAACAATGTCTATTGAAACTGTTTGTTGAGCTCCAGCAACTTGAATGATTTTGGACTTGCCCAAATAACTATCAATTCCATCTGTAACTGAAATTATCATGCCCTCTTGTTCTATATTCTTCACTTCTATTTCCACATCATCAAAATTTGATCCACTTTTTGCATGAATCTTCCATGTTCCTGTTTTAGCATCAGAAGGAATTCTGAATGTTTCTTCAGAAATTCTTCCAATTTTATCAGAAAATGACTCTCTGACTTTGATTTCCTTTTCATCTGGATCAAACATAGTTATTGTAAGAATAACATTAGGACTAGTCTTTCCTAAAATCAAAATAGAATCCCCTGGTCGATATTCTGTTTTTGTGGTGTTGATTTCTATTTCACCCGATCCTACTTGCAAACCTACTGCAAAAATCTCTGTACTTTGGGCATTTCCTTTACTGACAACTGCTGAATATACACCTGACGTAAATCCCTTTAAATCAAGAGAATGAGAACCTCTTCCATCAGGTTGTAGCATTATAGATGTTGTTTCTCCTTTTGCTTTTCCTGCAGGATCAATGATTAACAAGTTAATAATTTCTGATGCTTTTCCTGTAATTGAAATTATTGCTGTTTCCGTAGATTTGTAACTTGATTTATCAAATTCAATATTCACTGGGATTGAAGGTAATTGTCCTAATCCTACAAAAATAAATTCTTTATTTTTTTCTTGTGTTGCAATCAACGTGTATGTTCCTTCTGCTGTACTTTGAGTAGTTGGAAATTCAAATTCTACAAAACCTGACTCATCAATGTCAAAAATATCTGAGAATATCTCTTTTCCAAGAGGATTTTCTAAAGTTAATTCTATTGGTTTGTTTGGTAAAGCCGTTCCATTGAATGTAATAGTTTCTCCTGGATTAAATTTCAAACTAGTAGGGGTGATGATTATTACTTTATTTGATTCTACTGACCAGCTGATCGTTTTCTCTTCCCTTCCATCTGAAATAACACCTGTGTATTTTCCAAATGGTCTGTCTACTGGAACAATGAGAGGTTCTAATTTCCAATTTCCTTTGTTATCAATTTCTGTTGCTCTTGTTCTAATCTGTTCACCGTTTGGTCCAATAACCTCCAATGTAATTGGATTGCCTGGATTTCCAGTTCCTAAAATCTCCAAAAATTCCCCTCTATGAACTACATTTGGAACTCCTTGTATTGTTAGTTTGATATTCTCATCTGCAATTCTAGGTTCTCCTTCATTAATTCTTAAACTGAGTTTTTTCTCTTCACCTTTTTTATCCTTAACAATGAAATCTACTCTGTCTGCTTTCTGTTCTTTTGGTATTTTCATTGAAGTTATAAAATGTCCGTCTTTATCTGTCTCGAAACTTCCAATCTTCATTGAGCCAATGTAAAAATCAAATTCTTGAGATGCTCCGAATTTATCACCTGTGACTCTAATCGATGAACCTACGTTTGGTTCTTTTGGTACTATTCTGAAAGATGATTCTGCAGAAATACTAATACTGGTATTTTCTTGTTGGTTCTCTGGATTTTCACTTGGTAAAGATAGTTCTTTTGGTAATACTTTTCCAGTGTCTATTTGTTTGTCTTCGCTATCTAATGCTTTCCAATTTATTCCAGCATTTACTTTGTCTGTTTTAACGCCAAACTTTACTGATTCTCCCTTTTTGATAGGTTCTGATGATGTAAACACAATTACTCCTTGTGGTGTCTTTTCTCCTATCCATCCTTTTTCAGTTTTAAAAGATTTGAAACTAAAATCACTCCCAACCCAAATCCTAAATGTATTGACATTCTCATTTTGCTCATTTGTTAATTCAATAATTGTTGTCTCCTCTAGAGCAACACTGTTCACATTAATTTCTGCATAAGCTGGAATTACTGCTGCTACTGAAAGTAATAATGCCATTGAAAGGATCATTCCTCTCACTGAGGATTTATTCATGCTGATCAGATTATCCATCTCTCTCTTAAACCTTAAAGACTTTTTCTTACTTTGCTATTTCTTAGTTCAGTATATGTCATGAGCAAACTTCTTAAATCTCAAGCCTTGGCTTTTTGAAATTTACTTGGGTCTGGCTTGGTTGCAATATTTTGATACTGTCTTATTCTTTCAGCAATTAGCCTGTATAATGATCTGAATTGATCCTTTGTTTTATCTGTGAGAAAATTGGTGTCCTCAAGAGCAATTTTCTCACAAATATATCTGGTAATTTCTTCATTGTCAAATTTTCCCCAGTCATCTTCTCTATGATCTTGCCATATTTTTTTCAATTTTTCTAACACTCCTTTTCCCTCTTTGGATACAACTTCTTCAGGTGTGAGATTTGAAAATCCTTCACGTCTTAACTTTATTTCATAAGTCTGATTTACTGGATGTAGATAATCCTCAAGTGCGATATAGTCTTCGATGGATTCTAGTTTCTTTCCTTCCTTTTCAAAGAATATGGTTTGAATCGATGAAAACTCATTTGAAACTAACTGAGCAGAAATCTGTTTTGATTCTTCAGAATTATCTAACAATACAAATGTTCTATAACCATGATTTCGATAAAAAATCGCCAATGGTAATACTGAATTTTTGTTATATGCTGCAACAACATTCAGAGGATTCATTGATATGTTTGGATCCTGCAAAAATTTATCAAATGCATTAAGATACATTGCATCCGACATTGTCTCTACAATAATTATTGGTCTTGAATTTGTACCAATTTCTCTGTCTACTATAGATTCTACCTGACCTCTTGATAGCCCGTACAAAATCGGTGTTAATGTTTTATCATCTGCATTCCAATAATCATAAAAGATTCTACTAAGGTGTTTTCTTCTGTCTAATTCTACAACAAGCAAGTTTCCTGGAGTATAATCAAATATCATAAATGGTGAATGTGTTGCATACAGAACTTGATTTGAACCTGCTAAATTTTTCAGCAAATCTGAGATTCCCATTTGTTGTGTAGGGTGAAGATTTCTTGCAGGTTCATCTAAAAGTAGTAATGCTTCTTTTAGTTCTGCTCTTTGTGTTTCAGCAGCAAAGTTTACAATAAAAGAAAATGTCCATTTGAATCCCTCTGCTCTTCTATTTAGCAATCCTGTGTTTGTTATGGTTCCATCTTTGTGAACATCTGAAATAACCACACTCATAATATTTCCTGGATTGTATCTCAAATCTACATGGATGGGATCTCCTTTCCATGCTGGATTCAGTTTGCTGGTTAATCTGTTGCTTGCAGCATTTAGAAGTTTGATGCATTTTGAAGGACTCTCTTTTACTTCATCTAATTCTTTCATATCTAGTTCTGCAAGATAAAATAGATTTCTTACTGTCTCTGCCTTGTCAAACTCTTCAATGTATTCGATAGAGTCTGCTCTTTCCCCTCTTTCTTCTCTTAGAAATTCATTAAGATTGATGTTGCCGTAGATTTTTTTGTAATCCGAAAAATAGACAAATCTTGGATGTAGATCAGACGCAATAAAATTCTCTAGTGCTGTTTTTATGCTTTCACCGCTTAGTAAATTTGAAAATTGGTTTTCAGGATTCTCATAGATTTTTTCCCATTCTTCGATAACCTTTGGCTCCTGAATTGCAATAACGTGGAATTGATTACTAAATTCTGCCATGCCGCTATCAAAAACTTCTTGATTCTTTGGAACCTGTCCTTCAAAGAATTTTGTATTAATTTGTATTCTGAGATGGTTTGGAATAGTATCCAAAAATCCTAGAATCTGCCTTGTGAAATTTTCCCATGAATTAATTCCTTGACTCTCATCTTCACTAAGTTCTATATCTTCAAATTCGTATTGAACTTTTGGCCTTCTATTTGTTCTAATTAATTTAATTTTTTTAATTTCTGGTAAACTTGGAAATTTTTCTTTTATCAATTCTCTTTCATGTTGATTAAGATCAAACTCTCCTTCTGCCAATCTAATCTCTTCTTTGAGCTCCTCATTCATTTCATCACAAAGATCTAATTCTGAAACCTGCTCATCTCTATTCAACAAAGTCAATGCCTGAAGTATTGTTGTTTTTCCACTTTCATTTCTTCCAACAAAGGCAGCTAAATCTCCCACTGTTATCTCTCCAGAGTCATGAATACATCGATATGCTCTTACTCTGAACTTTCTAAGTCGCATCTAGCGATATTTAGTCGCCTTCGATTTAACTCATTCGTCAAATTGATCTGAATTTTCATTTTTTGCTAAATAGATATAAGGGAATCACAGGTGGTAAAACAAAATGGTATCTAAAAAAATTTTTATTGTATTTGTTTTGCCTGTAATTTTTTCAATAGTTTTCGGCTCTGCTGTAATGAGTGATATTTTACAAAAACCTGACAGAGAATTACACCTGTGGCCAATGTCTACTGGAGGACTCTCAATTCAAAACTCGTCAATTGAAATTATTGGCCTTTCCAAGCAATATTCAACCTCAGAACCTGTAGAAATTCAAATTAAAGTCCGAGATTCTTCTTTTGACTGTGGCGATCTATATGTTACAATTTATTCATCCACAAACGATGTCGTAACACAAGGTGGATACTTTGAACAATGCTTTGAAAAAGGAAGCAATATGATTCCCACTGATGATAAATTCTCAAAATCTATTGAGACTCCAGGCTCGTATGAGATAGTAGCAGAAATGGTTTCAAAACAGCTAAAGAGTGCTTCTGCAAGGGGATCATTTACTGTTAAATAGGCCATGAATTTTTCTATGATAATTAGTAACTTGAATTTAAAAAATAAGGTGATTTAATGGCAAAGAAAAAAGATACACTCTCAGCAGAAGCAGAAAAAATAAAGGCCGAACTAGATGCGTTAAAAAAGAAAAAGAAAGTTCTAGACTCTTCCTCATCTAAGAAAAAAACAGAGCCAAAACCACCAAAGAAAAAAGCTGAAGCAAAACCTACAAAGAAAAAAACAGAGCCAAAACCACCAAAGAAAAAAGCTGAAGCAAAACCTACAAAGAAAAAAACAGAGCCAAAACCACCAAAGAAAAAAGCTGAAGCAAAACCTACAAAGAAAAAAACAGAGCCAAAACCACCAAAAGAAAAAAAATTAACTAAAAAAGAATTAGAAGAAGCTAAAAAAGAAGCAGAAAAAACATTAGAAGAGGAATTAGAAGAACAACTTTCAGATGAGGAAATTGAAAACTTCCAAATTGAAAAAGTTGACATGGAAAGACTCACAAACAAAGTATGTGATATTTTAGCAGAACGTGAATCCGATGGAATGTTTCAAAGTGAGTTGTGGAAAAAACTCAAACTTACAAGTCGTGACGGTTCTCGTTTAGCATTAAAACTTGAAAGAATGGGGACAATCACTAGAGAAAAACTTTTAGAGAAAGGACGTTGGACTTACAAATTAATTTTAAAGAAAACTCCAATCAGTACTCAATCAATTGAAAATGCTCCTTGTTTAGTTTGTCCTGTTGAACAGAAATGCTCACTTGAGGGTGAAATCAGTCCTAGAAACTGTCAATTCATTGAAGATTGGGTTATTGCTGATATGAAAAAACCGGCGAAGACTAAATGAAATTAATTGATGCACGTAAGGATCATTTCCGAAGATTAGCTCATGAACAAGGTTTTCGAAGTAGAGCTGCATTCAAACTACAAGAATTGAATAAATCTTATCGCATTATTGGTCCTGGATTTTACGTGTTAGATCTTGGTTGTGCTCCTGGTGGATGGACTCAGATGGCTGTAAAATTAGCAGGAAATCAGGGTAAAGTGATGGGTGTTGATTTATCATACGTTGAAGAGATTCCTGGCGCTCATATTATTAGAGAAAATATTGAAGATGAGCATGTAGTTGATGAAGTGATGGACTATTTTGGCCGTAAGGTTAATGCAGTGATCTGTGATCTTTCTCCTCAGGTTAGCGGCAATTGGTCAGTTGATCATGCTAAACAAATTTCTTTAAATTATGATTGTACCAAAATAATGGACAAAGTTTTAGCAAACAAAGGCAATGCTGTTTTCAAAGTTTTTGATGGTGAGTATTCCATGGAATTCCGAGACTATGTAAAGAAAAAATTTGCTCGAATAAATCTTACAAAACCAAGCGCCAGTAGAAAACAAAGTAGTGAACTATACCTTGTTTGTTTAGGATTCATTGGATAGTCTGAAATATTTTAATAATTTCATTAATGTTCGCGTTTGTTCTGAATCCAGTTGGACTAAACGATGTGACGCTAGCTACAAAATTATTTTTTTGCAAATTTAATATTGCAGATTCCAGCTTTGGTGGCGAATCTTTCATTTTTGATGCAATCTCATCAAGTGTAAAATAAGTTGCAGGCATTTCTGATTCGGCAAGACACTTTACAAGAGTTTTTTCGCAAATCTTGTCTACTTCTAAATTTGGAATTTCTAATAACATATTTTGAATAAATTCTTTATCGAAAATTTTTCCAATCCATAGCGGTCCTGCAATACTAGTTTTTTGTTTACATAAATTACATTCCTGTTCTTGTTCTAATGATGTTTCTCTGTGTCCACAATTTTTACAATGTAAAATATATCCCAAGTTTTCTTCCTGATCTGGTCTGTTTAACACTTTAACATAAGTTCTATAGTAATGCATTTCACTTTCAACAAATAATGGACTGATTTCTACCCCTAACCTTGCAGCCACTGCTCTAAGGCAACCTAAAACTAATCTGATTGCTATCTCATTTCCGTATTCTGTTCTTACTGGAATTCCACCATATTTTCTCTTACAAGCACCCTGAAATAACCCATTTAGAACTTGAAGATCTGTTGCTGCTGTAGACAAAATTCCACCATGCATAGTTGCTCTAATGCCACAGTCGAAATATGCTGCGGGTGAACCAAACGGATCTATGTCTACAATTGAGCCTCTTAGACCTTTTTTTGAATATTTACTCAAAAATCTGCATACCTCTTTTTCAAAAAATTCGATATTTTTTAAATTATTTAGATTGGCAGAGTGTTCGGCCAGTTGTAACGCTGATGGATTTAGATCATTGATTACTACTTTTTCTACTTTTAACTCGTTTCCAACTCTTAATCCTCTGGCGCCAATTCCTGATAGTCCTTCCAAGAAAATTTTTGGCCCTTGAAAATTTTTTAGGAACGCAGAATATGCAATTATTGAAAAGTCTCTGTTCAGTTTTGCTTTTGGGTTAAAGAATGCAGGTTTTTTTGGCGGAACTTTTTCCGTTATTGACTTTTTGGGCACCAACAATTTTGTTTTACCTTCAATGATTTCTTGAAAAGATTCATTTGAAATTTCCAATTGCCTTTCAGTTTTTTTTAAACTTATAACGGTTTAATACTTGTGTTTTACGACAAAACTCATGCAAATTTGTGGAGTTGATGATGCTGGACGTGGTTCTATGCTCGGTCCACTTGTAATAGCTGGAATCTCATTAGATAGAAAAAATTTGCAAAAACTATCTTCTTTAGGAGTAAAAGATTCAAAAAAACTTTCGCCAAAACTTCGAGAGCAATTTTATAAAAAAATTATTGATATTGCAGATGATTATTACATTGTAAAAATTTCTCCTCGATTGATTGATGCCAGTGTGAAAAAACATTGTTTGAATGGTTTGGAGGCAAAATATATGGCAAAAGTAGTTTCAAAATTAAATGCTGATATATCTTATGTTGATTCATGCGATGTAAATCCTACTCGATTTGGAAAAGAAATTTCTAAGCAATCTGATAATCGTAAAATAAAGTCATATCATCACGCTGACAGTAGATTTGTCATAGTATCAGCAGCATCTATTCTTGCCAAAGTTACTCGAGATAAAGCGATTGCAAAGTTAAGACAAAATCATAATTTAGGTAGTGGGTATCCATCTGATACTGTAACTGTAAAATTTGTGACTAAATATCATGTAACATACCATGTTCTGCCTAATTTTGTGCGTAAAAGTTGGAAACCTGTTCAGAAAATAGTTGGAAATAATTAATTTTTATATTTTGCAATTACCATTGCGTGATCCTTATCATACGGATGTAAATCTATAGATTGTAAAATATCAAAATTTGCTTTTAGTTTCTCTGTTTCTTCCTCGACAATCCTTCTTGGTGATTTTGTAACATCTATACTTCGTGTTTTAATTACCAAAAAGAAATATCCTCCCTTCTTTAGGTACATTTCACAATTATCTAATGCTATTTGTGTCTGGTCGGGCTGAGCAATGTCCACATACACTATGTCGACTTTTCCAAATACCGAAAAGTATTCTTTTGGTTTTCTTGCGTCCTGCAAAATTGGCATGATGTTTGATCTGTATGATGCAACTCTGTCTAAGAAATCTCTTGCGACTCTACTTGCATGTTCAACTGCAAACACAATTCCACTTGGACCCACAATATCTGAAATATGGCTAACAGTTGTTCCAGTCGATGCCCCTAAATACAGAACTTTACTTTTATTTTCAAAAGGAAAATATTCTAATTCATTCATTATGGCTGCTGCTAATTTACTTCTAAATGCATCCCATAACCTATATTCAATTCCTTTTTTGATAATTAATTTTTCTTTATAGACTTGATTTCCTGGAACCAAATTTTCAGTAGCTAGTTTTCTTTCGCCTTCTGATTTTATCCAAAAAAATGATTGATTATCTTCTTCCAAACTTTTTTCTCTTTTTATTTGAATCTGTTCTTTCATAATTTATTCTACCACCTTCTCTTCTTCTATCACCACCTTCTCTTCTTCTATCACCACCTTCTCTTCTTCTATCACCACCTTCTCTTCTTCTATCACCACCTTCTCTTCTTCTATCACCACCTTCTCTTCTTCTATCA
>NZ_JAILWC010000006.1 GCF_025699125.1 Nitrosopumilus sp.
ACATCAGATGCAGTGAGTGTTTCTGTGAGTGTTGCTGACTGAGCTGAGGTAGTTGTAATGACATCAGATGCAGTGAGTGTTTCATCCAAAGTTACAGATGCTGCAGTAGTTGTAGTGAGTACATCAGATGCAGTGAGTGTTTCATCCAAAGTTACAGATGCTGCAGTAGTTGTAGTGAGTACATCAGATGCAGTGAGTGTTTCTGTGAGTGTTGCTGACTGAGCTGAGGTAGTTGTAATGACATCAGATGCAGTGAGTGTTTCATCCAAAGTTACAGATGCTGCAGTAGTTGTAGTGAGTACATCAGATGGAGTCAAGGTCTCAGATAGAGTAGTTGATGCAGTATAGTTGGTTGTAATGGTGTCAGATAGGGTTAATGTTTCAGATAGATCTGCAGTTCTAGCAATATTTGTTGCAACTACATCAGATGGAGTCAAGGTCTCAGATAGAGTAGTTGATGCTATTGTCATTGTGGTGATTGCGTCAGATGGGGTGAGTGTTTCAGATAGAGTAGTTGATGCTATTGTCATTGTGGTGATTGCGTCAGATGGGGTGAGTGTTTCAGATAGAGTAGTTGATGCAGTATAGTTGGTTGTAATGGTGTCAGATAGGGTTAATGTTTCAGATAGATCTGCAGTTCTAGCAATATTTGTTGTAATGACATCAGATGGAGTCAAGGTCTCAGATAGAGTAACAGTTCCAATATTTTGTGTGATAATGAAGTCAGAGATGAATAATGTTTCGGTGAGAACAACTTTCTTTGGTAAAAATTCTATTGTTTGATATCCTACTGTAAATGTTCCAGTTCCATCACCTCTGATTACACGTATAGTATTTGCGTCATCAAGTTGCAAGGTTGATTGAATTCTATCAATTGAACCGGCAACAGTACTAGAACCACTACCTGTTCCACAACCAAATGGCGAACAAACTGTACCAATAACAAATGCTCTATCCACATTTGTAATAGAATCTCCACCCTCTAGATCAAAAGTAGTATTAGACTGAGTATCACTCTGAGTATGTGTTCCATGTCTAATATTTGCATAGTCCTCAGGAAGCTCAACTAGAGTCCAGTTAATTTCAATTGCAGGAGCTCCGGTTCCAGAGTTTCTTGCAAATACCAAGTCGTTATTAGAATTGATTGTTGCATGGATGTACGATTGGTTAGGAATATAGTCAAATGCTGTATCATCTTTTATAAAAGATACAAACAAGAGACTTCTTGTTCTATCAATTGATGTAGGTGGAGTAATGGTAGTAGTGGTACTTCCTGATGAGATTGATGTCTGTCCTCTTTGAACATTAACTTCAAGATTATTCCAGTCAAACAAGCCCATGTAATTATCTTGAGGACCACTTCCAGGGGCAGTCTTTACTTCCCATTCCCATTGAGTTGAACTAGTAAGTCTGATTCTATCAATCTCTTCTGAACCAACTTGGGATTCATTATTATCATGAGTATGTCCTTGATACCACTCCATTGTTTCACTCAAATCTACTGGAGTGCCACTCAAAGTTGTAGTAACTAAAGTACTTCCTGATGCAGCTTGTGTGAAAGACTGGGTACTGCCTTCAACAGTAGATGCATTACCAAATTCAATTACATTACAAACATAGTTCACGGAGTTTGGTCCAGGTGATTTTGCTGTTGCATGAATTGTAAGTGTTGTATCATCAAGTTCCCATGCTCTAAATATTTTGTTGTGTACACTTTGTTTATCATGATTAAACGAGCACATTGCAAATGCTTTGCTTGCATCTGCAAGTGGTGAATCAAGAGTAATAGTTGTTGGATCACTAGAACTAGTACCAGAATAAACCGTTACTTTGAGAGGTCTTGCGTCAGGATCATCTCCAGGAGATCTTTTGGCTGCATCAACATTGTCAGAGAGAGAAAGTGTCTCTGAAATAATACTGATAATACTGATGGATAAGGAAACAGAATCGGAAATTGAAAGAGATTCATCTAAAATAATATTCGTTAGAGGTGTATTCGTTACAATAGCATCAGATACATTCAATGTTTCAGAAAGATCAATCTCTTCAGTAATTGCTGCAGAGATATTATCTGACATACTTAATGTTTCTGTTAATGTTCTAGAAGCGCTGATTCCAATTACTAAATCATCAGAAATCTCAAGTGTTTCTGAAAGTAATGGCTGTTTTACAATTGGTGAACCATACAATCTGTTTATATTTGTGTCAAAGAAATCTGCATACAATAAATTCTCGTTGTAGTTGTTAATAGATAATCCTCTAAAGTTACTTGTAGAATTCGTTAATAGTTTTTCAGAACTCCAACTAATTGATGGGATTGAAGTTGATTTGTAGTAGACATCATTTGAAGTGGCAACAGCACCATAGCTGTAAATTGCATATAATTTTCCAGAGTCTCCGTTAATTCCTACTGATGTATCTATATACCGTTTGCTTCCATCAGTGCTGGTTACTTTAGGTAAAGTATACCAACCAGATCCATCAACATAGCGATAAATTCTAACTTCACTGTCTGTGGCAGCAACATTAGGAACTGCAGTGACATAAAGGTCCCCGGTTTTTTTATCAACTACTCCTGAGACTGCATGATCATAAGCAGTAGAGTCAACTATTCCTGTGTCAATTGTGGTCCAGCCAGCATCCCAAGTACCTGCACTTTGATCGTATTGTTTGGAACGTAAGTCATGACCGCTAATATCTAGTGAGACTAGTAAAATATCATCATCATTAGGTAATGGCAACAATATTAGAGAATCATTGCCGTCATCATTGCCCCATATTGTATTTCGTGCACCAGCGTTACCCCAATCTGATTGAGATTCACAAGAATGACCAGATTCGGTACATACTCTAACACGAGATAATGGATCATCAGTTGAAGAGCCATCAATTGTACCAATGTAGATATCACCATTTGTACCTTGAGTAATTGAAATGTTTCCTGCATCAGCTAAAGTACCAAAGTCTCCTGCGCCGTCACTGATGTCCACCAATGGAGTAACAATAGTTGCATCTGAAGGATCAAACTTTATGTAAAACATTGCATCATCGCCGCCGTCATATGCTGCAATGTGGATGAAATTGTCAGTCAAACCAGGCGTATCAAGCTCATACCAAGTAGCAATTCCTATAAACAAATTATTTACAGATTCTATTTCAGCACCATAATTCCATGAAAATCCGCCATCTGTGGAATAGCTGTAGGCAAGATCCTGTTCGGCATCAATGTAAAATGAGTAGACGTGAGAGCCGTTAACTGCTACAGTTCTCTTGGAGGCATCTTGCCATCTATCATCGTTGATAGTTACACTTGTGTCAATTAAGAAGTGAGGATCAACTGCTACAAACCAGTTTCTAGCTTCAGTGAAAGTTGGAACGCCTGATTGCTTAATTTCCATTTTACCTAGGGGATATAGCTCAGGTGTTACAAGTGGCACAGAGTATGAATATGAAAATGTTTCAACATATCCATCTTGAGGCGTTTTCTTCCATGTCAACACTTTATAATTTCCAACAGTCTCAACAGTTGCATCTGTATTGAAAATTCCAAATGATGATGGAACATATTCATGAATTGTAAGCTCATCATTTCCAACAAATGATGTAATGTCAATGTCTACATCAAAGTCATTAGGATCTACAAATGGATCAATTTTGCTGTCAGTGTATCTAACAATGTCATAATCATAATTATCAAGAACAGTAAAGTATGTTGAAAAGTTTACAATTCCATTTCCAGTTTCAGCTTGAACATTTATTGTGTAATTTCCTATAATGGATGTAGGATAGTTCGCAAGATATAATCCACAAGAAGCTTCAATTATATCATTTGAAGATATCAATGTTGATGACAAGTTTGGATCTGTGATTTGCATTATAGCATTTGCAGGACATACAGGAGCTCCTGTTCCATTAAGGACAACAATTTCAAGCTCTGCAAGTTCTCCTGGTTTGTAAATACTCTTCATCGAGTTTACAGATACAAGACCCCACGCAAATTCACTTTCTGAAATGAATTGCTTTCCATCCATATTGAGAATTGTTTTGATTTTGTAAATTCCTGGTTTTGCTTTTGCAGGATCAAACTTTATGTTGAATTTTCCTTCTCTTTGTTTTTCAAATATTACATCTAGTTCTACTTTGTTGTTGTTTGCATCATATACTTCAGTTGTGATTGTTTCCTTGTCATTCCAGTTATCTTTTTGTTTATGCTGTTTGTTTGTAATTTTTTCGAGTTTCTCAATTACAGAGTTTAGTTTGTCAGTTTTCTTTTGTTGTTTTGATTCTTTTGCTTCTTCTTTTATTTGTTGAACTAAAATATTGATTTTATTTTTTATTGTCTCTAATTGGTTTCCTGATACAGTTTCACTTTTTTTGATTTGACTGATTTCTTTTTTGAGTTGTTTGATTTTGGCTTTAATTGAGGTGCCATCATCTTTTGCTGCATCAGCTTCTGGAATTGGTAGTACAAATAATCCAAAAATTTCATCTAATGGTGATGGATTAAGAGCATTTTCAGTGTCGGTTTCAGCAGTTTCTATGGCAACATCAAGATTCTCGAATTCGTGAACCATAGCTTCAGTTTCAGTGAAGAATTCAAAGACAATTTCGGCCTCCTCATTAATTGTAAATGTATCCTTTACAGGTGTCAAATGAGGAGAAATATCAGGCACCACTATGATGGCAGAGGTGTTATTTCGTGCCTGAGAGTAGTCAAATGATAGGATGTCAGAAAGGGACATTTGTGCCTGTAAGGAATCTGATGAGATTTGTGCCTGAGGATTTGAGGGAGTCTTTTGTGCCTGGATATGAGTAGTTGAGAGGATGTCAGAAAGGGACATTTGTGCCTGTAAGGAATCTGATGAGATTTGTGCCTGAATATGAGCAGTTGAGAGGATGTCAGAAAGGGACATTTGTGCCTGTAAGATTTGTGTGTAATTTTGTGCCTGCAGTGCGGCCATTTCTTGCTCGATTTCTTTTAGAATATCGTCCAATGTTTTTTCTTGGGTTGGACCATGAGCAGATTTGCCTTGGGAATACAATTGTCCAATTTCTGTCTCTGAAAGGGAGTAATCAAACAAAAGAATCTCATCGATCATGCCTGAGAACATGTTGTTTGGATGGGAAATGTTGTTTCTTGTAGTGATGTAGGCTCCAACTACAATATCATTTTCTGATGAAATGTTTTCAATATCGACATATTCTAATTTTCCATCTATGGATAAGGAAGGTATTCCTGTTAGTTGTATCGCACCTTCAAATTCTCCGTTTACATAGATACTGATAGTTTGGTTGCTAAATGACGCCAAAATATGCGTCCATTCTTCAGGAATTTCAGATATGGAATCTACTTGAGTCCATTTTATGCCATCAAAGATAGAGAATTTTGCAGTATTTCCAGATTTTAGATTGTTTACAGCCAATGAAAATGAACCCTCTTTGCTCATAATTGTGAATTCTGGAGAACCGTGGGAGTAGTCAGGTTTTATCCAGGTACTAATGACAAAAGATTGTAGATTATTTGTAGAATTTTCATTTATCTGTAGAAAATCTTGATATCCATTTAGGTCAACAGTATTCTCTTCATTGATTTTTGCTTTATCTGTAGAAAATTTAGGCGTGAAAATTATTTCTAATAGATCAGAGATGGACATGTTTGATTTAGTGGAGGATGAGTCAGTCGTGCTGTCTGTAAATGGTGACAGTGTGATGCTGAGAATGTCAGAGATGGACATGTTTGATTTAGTGGAGGATGAGTCAGTCGTGC